>CALGWX010000141.1 GCA_937936215.1 uncultured Burkholderiaceae bacterium
CGTCGCGGGCGGTCACGATCAGCGCCGGCGAGCGCGCGCCCCTGCCTGGCCACGGTCCGTCGTCAGGGCGCTGTTGCCAAAACTCGCGCGAGGCATGGTCCGCCAGGTGCCAATCGTCGAGCACGACGGCGGCGATGCCGCGCGGCCACAGCCGCCGCAGCGCCTGCGCCAGCGCCGCGTGCAGCCGTTCGCGGTCACCGGGAACGTCAAGCCTGCCATGGGCTTCCCCCAGTTCGGGCAGCAGGTGCGCCAGCGCCTCGCGCGCCCACGGCGGCATTGCCGGCGCCTGCAGGGCTGGCAGCCCGGCACGAAGCGCGCGCACGAGGCTGGCGTAGGGCTGGTCCGCATCGCCGGGCCGCGCCTGCAGGCGCCACGACGGCCCCAGGCGGGCCGCCGCTTCCTGCGCCAGCGCGCTCTTGCCGGCGCCAGCCTCGCCGACCAGCCACACCGCTCGCCCGGCCAGAACGGCGTCGAGGACGCGCCGCAACAACGGCTCGCGGCCGAACAGTGTCGTCCCGCCTGGCGAGGGCGCCGTGTCCGCCGGCGTCGATCGCGGCGCCGCGGCAGCGTCGGCGCCAGCAGCTGCTGTCGTGGTGTCGCGGTCGAAGTCGCCGCGGCGGATGCGGTCGGCCAGCGCCAGCGTCTGCGGCATCGGCCGCAGGCCGAGCTCACGGCCAAGCAGCCGGCGGCAGCGCTCGAACAGGTGCATCGCCGCCTCGCGTTCCCCCAGCCGGGCGTGCAGCAGCATCGCCGTGCGGAAGTCCGCCTCCTGCGGGACGTCTTCCTCGAGCAACCGCAGTTGACACACGAGTGCCTCGCGCCAGCGGCCGGCCGCTTCGTGCAGCGACACCTGTGCCTCGACAGCCTCGCGGAAACGCTGCGCGAGACGCTGCCGCCAGGAGATCGCCCACGCTTCGAGGCCACCGGCGTCGTCGATGGACAGGCCGCCGAGGAACTGGCCACGGTAAGTGGCCATCGCGAGCGCCAGGTCACCGCGGCCGAGCGCGGCTTCGAATTCGGCGACGTCGGTTGCGACCGAAGCAGCGATGGCCAGCCCGTCGCCGTGTTCCTCCAGGGCGGCGTTCAGCCCGGCGCCGCGCAGCCGATGCAACTCGCGCCGAAGGTTGCGCCGCGCGCTGGCGCCGTCGAGATCGGGCCAGAAAAGGGCGGCGAGGCGGGCGCGTGTCGCCCGGCCTTCCAGCGCTACGAACGCGAGCAGCGCCAGCGCCTTGCGCGAGCCGCAGGTCAGCGGCCGCCCGTTCATCTTCACGCCCGGCGTGCCGAGCAGTGCCAGCACGATCCTCGGCGGCGGTGGCCTGTGTGGCACCGCGCGGGCCGGCGCTTCGCCAGCGTCATTGCGCTCGCCGGTGGCGGAGTCTGTAGGCTGGGGCACGTCGGCTTCTGCTGGCATCGGGTCAATGCTAGCGGGGCGGCATTGCCGCCAGCGTTTTGACGGGCCGGCGGCGTCGCGCAAACGCCGGGCGGCTGACGCTCAATCCGGCCGGTTGCGCATCCAGTCGGCGGTCTGGAAGAACGCCTCGCGCAGCCGGGCGCGCAGCGCCGGGTCGACGCCGATTTCGGCCATCGCCTGCTCCATGCAAGCCATCCACTGGTCGCGTTCGCGGTTGCCGATGGCAAACGGAAGGTGCCGGCGGCGCAGCATCGGGTGGCCGTAACGCTCGATATACAGGCTCGGCCCACCGAGCCAGCCGGACAGGAACAGGTACAGCTTCTCGCGCGCGTGCGCGAGGTCGGGCGCATGCAGCCTTCGGATCACGGCGTACTGCGGCTCGAGGTCCATCAGGTCGTAGAAGCGCTCGACCAACGCCCGCACCGCGGCGTCGCCGCCGAGCAGCGCATAAGGCGTCGCCTGCACCGAGCGGGCGTCTTCGGTGGGGTTGGGCACGCTCATCGTCTACGCCTCGCGCAGCGTGGCCAGCGGCGGCGACTTCAGCACATGGCGCAGCCCGAGCCAGCCACCCGCCAGCGCGCAGGCGATGCCGCCGCCGATGCCGATCGCGAACACCCAGGGCGCCGCGACGTATTCGAATTCGAAGGCAAAGCGCGCCAGCGCCCAGCCCACCGCCGCCGCCGCGCCCGCGGCCAACAGCCCGGCCAGACCACCGAGGCAGATCATCTCCGCCGTCTGCGCCCGCGACAGCTGCTCGCGCGAGGCGCCGAGCGCGCGTAACAGGCCGGCCTCGCGCACGCGCTCGTCGAAACTGGCGGCCAGCGCCGCGTACAGCACCAGCACGCCGGCGGCGAGCGTGAACAGGAACAGGAACTCGATCGCCGCGATCACCTGGTCGAGCACCGCCTGCACCTGGCGGAAGATCGCGCTCATGTCGAGCACGGTGAGGTTGGGCATCTCGCGCACCAGCTCGGCCGCCAGCGCCCCCTTGCCGGCTGGCAGGTGGAAGGCGGTGATGTAGCTCTTGGGCTGGTCGGCGAGCAGCCGGCTCGGCATGATCACGAAGAAGTTGGCGCGCAGCGAGTCCCAGTTGACCTTGCGCAGGCTGGTGGCGCGCGCCGTCACGCGGTTGCCGGCGATGTCGAAGGTCAGCTCGTCGCCGAGGGCGATGCCGAGCTGCTTGGCGATGCCCTCCTCGATCGACAGTTCGGCCGCATCCGGCGCATACCAGCCGCCGGCGACGATCGGGTTGTGCGTCGGCGCCTCGTCGGCGTAGGTGAGGTTGAACTCGCGGTCGACCAGCCGCTGCGCGCGCTCGCTGGCGAAGTTCTCCGGCCCGATCGGCCGCCCGTTCAACTCGATCAGGCGGCCGCGCACCATGGGATGCAGCGGCGCCTCGCGCACGCCGACTTCCCTCAGCCAACGCTCGACCGCCTGCGTCTGGTCGGGCTGGATGTTGATGATGAAGCGGTTGGGCGCATCGGGCGGCGCGGCGGCGCGCCAGGCCCCGACCAGATCGGTGCGGACCACCGTGAGCAGCAGCAGCGCCATGATGCCCACCGCGAGCGCGATCAGCTGCACCACCGCCGCCACCGGCCGCCGCTGCACGGCCGCCACCGCGAAACGCCAGGCCACGCCGAGCCGGCCGATCGATCGCAGCGGCGCCAGCAGCTGCAGCACCGCCCAGGCGCAGGCGGCGAAGACCAGCACGCCGAGCGCGAAACCGCCCGCCGTCAGGCCGCCGATTTTCAGGTCGCCGGCGGCCCACACCACCAGCAGCAGGAAGCCGGCCAGCCCGACGAGGTAGCCGGCCAGCGCGCGCGAGGTCGGCGCGCCCACGTCCTTGCGCAGCACGCGCAGCGGCGGCACCGCGCGCAGTTGCGCCAGCGGCGGCAGCGAAAAGCCGAGCAGCAGCACGAGCCCGGTGCCGCCCGCCTGCAGCGCCGGCGCCAGCGACGGCAGCGGCAACCGGGTGACGATCAGCGACCCGAGCGCCTCGATCAGCAGGTAGTGGAACGCGAAGCCCAGCGCCATGCCGGCCGCGCAGGCCACCACACCGACGTAGATGAACTCCAGCGCGAAGAGGCGGAAGATGTCGCGCTGCGCCAGCCCCAGGCAACGCATCATCGCGCAGGAGTCGAGGTGGCGCAGCGAGAAGCGCCGGCTGGCCACCGCCACCGCCACCGCGGCGATCATCGCCGCCAGCAGCGCCACCAGGGCGAGGAAGCGCTCGGCGCGCTCCAGCGTGCGTTGCATCTCCGGCCGCCCGCCTTCCAGCGACTCGATCTGCTGGCCGCGCTCGAGGCTGCCGCGCAGCGCCGCGGCGTAACTGCGGACGGCGGCCGGCTCGCCGGCCGCGAGCAGCCGGTAGGTCACCCGGGCGCCGGGCTGGATCAGCTGCGTGGCCGGCAGGTCGGCGAGGTTGAGCATCACGCGCGGTGCGAAGTTGATGAACTGCGCGCCGCGGTCCGGCTCGACGGTGATGACGCGGGCGATGGTGAAGGTCGACTCGCCGAGCCGCAACCGCTCGCCGACGGCGAGCCGCAACGCGTTCAGCGCCTGCGCATCGGCCCACACCGTTCCCGGCGGCGGAATGCCCTCGGCGGCGCGGTCTTCGCCCTCCCGCTCCGCGGCGACGCGCAACTGGCCACGCAGCGGGTAGCCAGCGGAGACCGCCTTGACGGCGGCCAGCGTGCTGGCCTCGGCATCGCGCTCGCTGATCACCATGCTCGGGAAGGTGACGGTCTCGGCGATCTGCAGCCCGGCCGCGCGCGCCATCGCTCGCTGCGCCTCGCCGATCGGCCGGTCGGAGTTCAGCACCACGTCGGCGCCGAGCAGCTGCGTGGCGTCGCGCTCCAGCCCGAGGCGGATGCGGTCAACCAGGAAGCCGACGCTGGTCACCGCCGCCACCGCGATCACCAGCGCCGCGGCGAGCAGGCGCAGTTCGCCGGCGCGCCAGTCGCGGGCGGCCATGCGCGCGGCCTGGCGAATGAGTTCAATGAAGGTCATCGGCGTTTCGCCCCCGGGGAAGCCTGCATCGCGCGCGGCGGCGATCGCCGCGCCGTGTTCCTAGCGTTTGGTCGCCTCGCCCTTGGGCGTGGGCTGCATCCGCCCCTTGAAGCGCTGGGCGATTTCGCGGGCGCGCAGCGCCGAGTCCGAGAGTTTCGATGCGGCGGCGCTGCGCCGCTTCTTCGACGGCAGGCCGGCGATGAAAGTTTCGCGCACCGCCCGATCGTCGCCGAGGATCATCAGGGCGAAGAGCAGCTCTTCCGCCGAGCGTGCCGCCGCCGCGCGCCGCGCCAGCAGCGGCGTGGCGGCCGGGTCGAGGACGACGAGATCGGCCTCGTAGCCGGACTCCAGCGCGCCGACGCGGCCGTGCCAGCCCAGCGCCTCGGCGGCGCCGCGGGTGGCCCAGTAGAACAGCTGCGCCGCGCGCAGCGGCACGCCGCGAGAGCGCGCCACGTCGTGCGCGGCGCGCATCGTCGCCAGCATCGACAGCGACTGGCCGGCGCCGATGTCGGTGCCCAGCGCCAGCGCCATGCCGGCATCGATCGCGGCGCGAAAATCGAACGCGCCGCTGCCCAGGAAAAGGTTCGCCGACGGGCAGACGGCCGCCGTGGCGCGCGTCTGCGCCAGGCGCAGGCGGTCGGTCGCGTCGAGCCAGATGCAGTGCGCGAACACCGAACCCTCGCGCACCAGGCCGACGGTGTCGTACACGTCGAGGTAGCTGCGGGCGCGCGGAAAGAGCTCGCGCACCCAGGCCACTTCCTCCTCGGTCTCGGCGAGATGGCTGAGCACGTACAGGTCGGGCCGCGCCGCAGCCAGTTCGCCTGCGAGCCGAAGCTGACGCTCGCTGCTGCTGGCGGCAAAGCGCGGCGTGACCGCATAGGACAGCCGGCCCTTGCCGTGCCAGCGCCGCGCCAGCTCCCAGCTTTCGCGCACTCCGGCCGCCGCCTCGTCGCGCAGCGGCTCCGGGCAGTTCCGATCCATCAGGCACTTGCCCGCCACCAGCCGCACGCCGCGTGCCTGCGCCTCGGCGAACAGCGCATCGACCGACTGCGCGTGCACGGTGCCGAGCACGCAGGCGCTGGTGGTGCCGTTGGCCGCCAGTTCGTCGAGGAAGAAGCCGGCCGCATCGCGGCAGACGTCGAAGTCGGCAAAACGCGCCTCCACGGGATAGGTGCAGCGCGCGAGCCAGTCGAGCAGCCCGCCTGCGGCCGAAGCGATCACGTCCAACTGCGCAAAATGCGTGTGCGCATCGATGAACCCCGGCATCAGCATGCAGCCGGTGTAATCCATCACCGTGTCGGTCTCATTCAGCGCGCCTGCGAGCGGCCCATAGTCGCCGCGGGCCAGGATGCGTCCGTTTTCGATCAGCAGCAAACCGTCCTCGACGTCGCGCACCGCGGAGGCCGCGTGCGTCGGGTCGGCGGCGAAGTCGAGCAGACGGGCGCGGATCGCGGTTCGCGCCATGGCGGCAACCTCGCTCGCGGCGCGGGCGGCCCGCGCCTACTTGCCGCCGGCGGGCACCTTGCCGACCACGCCCTGCACGTAGAAGTCCATCGTGCCGAGCTGCTCGTCGGTGAGCACCACGCCCCTGGCGGCGATTTCCTTGCCGTCGTTGCTGACGATCGGG
>CALGWX010000142.1 GCA_937936215.1 uncultured Burkholderiaceae bacterium
CCGGTGCCGCAACCGAGGTCGAGCACTTCAGCGGGCGCGGCCTCGTCAAGCAGGGGGCGCAGCAGGGTTTCGAAGCCCTGGTAGCGCAAAGCCCCGACGAGGTGCTCTTCGAAGTCTTCGGCGTAATCGTCGAACAGGGCTTCCACATAGCGCCGCGGCGGCGCCACGGCCTCGCCCGCAGCCTTGCGAACCGCGGCCAGGTAGAAGGCATTCAATTCGGCATCACCGCCCAGCGCGAGGGCCTTCTCGAAGGACGCCGCAGCGTCGTCCAAGCGCTGCAGTTCGCGCAGGATGCTGCCGCGCTCGGTCCACGCCGCCGCCAGTGCAGGGTCGAGTGCCAGCGCACGCTCATAGGCGGCCAACGCCGCCGGCAGATCGCCCTCGCGGTGCAGGCATTCGGCATGCAGCACACAGGGCTCGACACGCTGCGGGCTGCGCGCCAGACCTTCGCCAAGGGCCTGTGCCGCCGCCGCCCAGCGACCCTGCGCATGACGGGCGCCGCCCAGGGCGAACCAGGCATCGTCGTAGTCGGCATCGCCGGCCACCGCGGCTTCCAGTGCCGCGACGGCTTCTTCCATGCGACCAAGGCGGAACAGCGTGATGCCGAGGTTGCCGAGCACCGACGGGCGCCCCGGCGCCAGCGCCAGGGCTGCGGCGAAGCGCTCACGCGCGGCATCCAGGCGGCCGCCCTCGAAATGCTCGATGCCTTCGACGAACAGGCTGCGGGCTTGCTCCAGGCTTGCGTCCATGAATTCCTCGATCCGATTGTCTGTGCGATGGCGCGCAAGGATAGCGCTTTTCCCGCTGTACCCTACAGATCGAGTTGCAGTGCGGCCAGGCGGGCGTAGAGGCCGCCACGGGCACGCAGATCCGCCGGCGTACCGGTCTCGACGATGCGCCCCTGCTCCATCACCACGATGCGGTCGACCTGCTGCACGGTGGCCAGGCGGTGGGCGATGATCAGCGTGGTGCGCCCCTGCATGGCCGCCGCGAGGCCGCGCTGCACGAGGATTTCCGACTCTGCGTCGAGCGCGCTGGTGGCTTCGTCGAGCAGCAGCACGCGGGCGCGCTTGAGGATCGCGCGCGCAATGGCGATGCGCTGGCGCTGCCCGCCTGAGAGCCGCGTGCCGCGCTCGCCGAGGAAAGTGCCGTAGCCTTCCGGCAGGCGGGCGATGAACTCGTCGGCGGCCGCCGCGCGCGCCGCCGCGAACACCTCTTCATCGCTCGCCGCGGGGCGGCCGTAGCGGATGTTCTCCAGCGCGCTGGCGGAGAAGATCACCGCATCCTGCGGCACGATGGCGATCTCGCCGCGCAGTTCATGCAGGGCCAGCTCGCGCACGTCCTGGCCGTTGATCAGAATGCGTCCGGCGGACACGTCGTAATAGCGCAGCAGGAGCTGGAACAGCGTGGTCTTGCCCGCCCCCGAGGGCCCCACCAGCGCCACCCGCTCGCCGGGCGCGATGTCCAGGTCGATGTCGTCGAGCGCGCGCTGCGCGGGACGCGCCGGGTAGGCGAAGCTCACCGCCTCGAAACGCAGTGCCGCCTGGTCCGCCGCGACCGCCGCCTGCGGGTGTGCCGCCTCGCGGATCGCCGGGGTGGCGTGGAGCAGCTCCAGGAGGCGTTCGCTGGCGCCGCCGGCGCGCATGATGTCGCCCCATACCTCGGCCAGCGTGCCCACCCCGCCGGCCACCAGCGCGGCATAGAGCACGAAGGCGGCGAGCTCGCCGCCGCTCAGGCTGCCGGCGCGCACCTGTTGGGCGCCCACCCAGAGCACGAAGAGGATGCTGCCCATCACCGCCGTAATCACCAGCACGGTGAGCAGCGCGCGCACGCGGGTGCGGCGGATTGCGGTGCGGAAGCCGGTTTCGCTGCGCCCGGCGAAGCGCCGCGCCTCCGCCGCCTCCTGGGTGAAGGCCTGCACCGTAGGCATGGCGTTGAGGATTTCGCCGGCCAGCGCGGAGGCGTCCGCGATGCGATCCTGCGATTCGCGCGACAGGCGCCGCACGCGCCGCCCGATGGCCAGTATCGGCAGGGTGAGCAGCACCATCAGGCCAAGGTTGAGCGCGAAGAGCTGGAAGCTGGTGAGCGCCAGCATCACCATCCCGCCCACACTCTGGAACAGACTGCGCAGGCCCATCGACAGCGAGCTGCCGACCACCGTCTGCACCAGCGTGGTGTCACCCGACAGGCGCGACAACACCTCGCCGGTCTGCAGGGTCTCGAAGAACTGCGGCGACTGCCCCAGCACCCGCGCATACACCGCGCTGCGCAGGTCGGCGGTGACCCGCTCGCCCACCCAGGAGACGGTGTAGAAACGCGCCGCCACGGTCAGCGCCCAGAAGCCCGCGAGGCCGAAGAGGGCGATGAAGTGGCCGTCGAGGGTGTGCGCGCCGAGCAGACCGGCGCCGTTCGCCACGCCATCGCCGAAACCGCTGTCGATCAGGTCGCGAAAGGCCAGCGGCACCACCAGAATGGTGGCCGAGGCCACGCTGAGCAGCACGAAGGCGAGCAGCAGCTGCGCGCGGTAGGGACGCAGGAAGGGCCACAGGCCGCGCAGCGCGGAGAGCGGCGGGGGCGCGGCCGCCGCAGGTTGCCGGACGGCAGCGCTGCCGGCGCTGTCAGCCCGCCGCACGGTCCGGCGCACGCATGACCGGGGGCAAGGGACGCTGCTCGGCCGTCCACAGA
>CALGWX010000143.1 GCA_937936215.1 uncultured Burkholderiaceae bacterium
GCCCTCGACCGGCTCCAACTCGACGATGCCCACCCCGTCGGCGTTGCGATGCACGCCGCCCTCGAACGCGACTCGCCGCCCGCCCACCGTCAGCACGCACTGCAACGGCGCTGGCGCGTCGCCGCGCGCGAGCGCCTGCGCGACGGCGGCGTCGAGGCCGGCGTCGAGCCGGGACAACGGCGCGCCGAGCAGCGCCGCGACCGGCACGCCGAGCAGCGGTTCGGCATTGAGCGTGGCCTGCAGCACGGTGCGCGCCTCGTCGACCACCAGCAGGGCGCCATGCGGCTGCACCGAGCCGGCGAGGTGGATCAGCTCGCGCTCGCAGTTGGTGAGATCGGCCTCACCGAAGGCCGGGCTATCCAGCACCGCGTCGTCCCCTGATGGCGGCTTGCGCCGTGCGGCCGGATCTTCCGCCCGGCCTGCTGATCGATTTCTCGTGCCGCGGCAGCCAGCCCGCGGCGATCCCTGCGGATGCTAGTGTGATTCCTCGCCAGCCGGCGGCGTCGCCTCGCCGCCGGCGATCAGGCGGTGCCGCTGCAACCGCAGCTGAAGGCTGTGACGTGTCACGCCGAGCAGATCGGCGGCGGCGACGAGGTCGCCCCCGCACTGGTGCATCGCGGCGACGATGAAGTGCCGCTCGGCCAGATCGGTGACCTGGCGCAGCAACGTGGGCAAGGGCGCCTCGCCCATCTGCAGCGAAAGATGCTCGACCGCATGAGTGAGCTGCTCCAGCACCGGCCTGACCACCGGCGACGGTTCCGCCGCCCGGCGCAGGGTGAAGCCAATTCGTTCCTGGTCGGATTCCTCCAGCAGCGCGGCGGAGATCTCGACTTCACAGGTGCCCGCAGGACTGCGCATGACGGTGCGCAGTTGCGGCGCGATGCCGCGGCTGCGCACCTCGGCCAGGATCGCCGCCGGGTCGCCTTCGAACTCGCCCAGCCAGCGCCCCAGCGGCTGGCCGCGGGCGTCTGACTCGTCGGCCAGACCGCACAACTCCAGGAAGGCCGGATTGGCCATCAGGATGCGCCCAGCGGCGTCGGTGATGACGATGCCGTCGGGGATGCGCGCGACCAGTTCGGCCAGCGGCGCGGCGCCTTGGCGCTCCGGTGCCTCGGCCCGCCGCACCCGCACCAGCAGGTGCAGCGCGCCGTCGCTTCGGAACGGCACCGCCGAGATCGCGGCGCTGATGGCCTGGTTGGCGAGCCGCGCTCGGGCCTCGGCGGGTCGCCCCGACTCGCGCGCCTGCACCAGCAGCGCCTGCACGCCGGGCCGGCTGGCGCGGTCGGCCAGCAGCGTGACCGAGCGGCCAATGAGCGTCTCCACCGGCGCCTCGAACAGTTGCGTGGCGGCGCGGTTGGCCTCGACGACGTTGAGCGTCTGCGCATCGACCACCAGCACGGCATCGGTGGCGGCCTGGAACAGCAGCCGGTAGCGCGACTCCGCCTGCCGCTTCTTCCAGTACTCGCGCTCCATCTGCTGCTGCGTATCGGCGAAGCGCTGCTGGATCGCCGCCACCGCGCGCAGGTCGCGACCCACCGCCAACAGCGGGCCGTATTCGCCGAGCCGGATCGCCGCGTAGGCCACGGGCACGTCGACCCCGCCCATCGGCACGTTGACTTCGCGGCGGCGCGACACGCCGGTGTCGACCGCCTCTTGCAGCAGCAGCTCGATCTTGCCGCGGGTCTCGTCGCTGGCGGTTTCGGTCCAGCGGCGGCCGATCCACTGCTCGACGGCCTCGGGCAACGGCTCGCGGCCGCCGATGGCGACGTTGCGGATCACGCCGCTGACGTCGACGACCAGCGCGATATCCCCCGCCACCGACGCAAACGTTTGCGCCAGTTCAGGTGCCAGCTGGGACAGGGCACCGAGATCGGCCGGCTTTGCCGGCGGCTTGGTCAAGGTCAATCTCCTCTGGGCGCAATGCGCCGCGCCCACCGACCGCGGGACGGCCCGAAGCAGGCCGCCAGCCACGGTTCGCCGCCGCGCCGGGACGCACGCCACGGGTTTGGAGCGGCGATTCGTGCGTCCTACCGCCCACGGCGTTTGCCTTGGACACGATCAAGACAGGGTCGATGTTAGATCACATGACACACTCGCGTGATGAAAAGAATCGATTCAGCAGGACTTCGGCGCGGCCACGGCTGCGGCGACGGCCGGTCGGCTCGGTGGGCGGGCGGCACGCTTGGGCCATGGCGTTCAGGTGCGGGCCAGCCCGAGCAGATGGGCGACGTCCTTGAAGAAGATGCGCGCATGCGCCAGCGGGCGGGCGCGCACCAGTTTCTTGTGCATGTAGGCCTGCCAGGTGAGCTGCTGCACGTCGGGGTCGCGGCAGATGCTCACGAAGCGCTCGCGGCGCGCGTCGCTGCAATACCAGAAGCGCTGCATCAAACCGAGCACCCAGAACACCCGCCCGTGCTCGCGCATGAAGCGGCGCCGCACCTGCGCCAGCGCGCGGGCATCGCCGCGGGCGAGGAACTCGTCGACGGCCACTGCGGCCATCCGGCCGCTGGCCATCGCGTAGTAGATGCCCTCGCCGGAGGCCGGCGCCACCACGCCGGCGGCATCGCCGGCCAACACGAGGTCGCGGCCGTTGTCCCAGCGCCGCCGCGGCCGCAGCGGAATCGGCGCGCCTTCGCGGCGCAGCGTCTGTACGGCGTGCAGGCCGCTCGCCTCGCGCAGCCGCGTGACCGCGCTGCGCACCGAGAAGCCCTTGCAGGCCGTGCCGGAACCGACGCTGGTGGTGGGGCCGTGCGGGAACACCCAGCCGTAGAAATCGGGCGAGATCGCGCCGCGATAGACGACGTCGCAACGACTGCCGTCGAAGTCCGCCGCGCCGGGCGCCGGCGAGCAGACGATCTCGTGGTAGGCGAACACGCAGGGCACCTCTTCCTGCGGCAGGGCCTGCCGTGCCACCGCCGAGCGGGCGCCGTCGGCGCCAACGATGGCACGCGCGCGCACGCGGGCTTCGGCGCCGTCGGCATCGCGGTAGTGAACGACGCTGACGCCGTCGGCGTCGCGCTCCAGGCGCTCGAACGTGCCGGTGCGGCGCGTAGCGCCGGCGGCCGCGGCGCGGTTGCGCAGCCATTCGTCGAAGTGCTCGCGGTCGACCATGCCGACGAAGCCGCCGTCGATCGGCATCGCCACCCGGCGGTCCGAGGGCGAGACCATGCGCGCCGAGGTGATGCGCGCCACCAGCAGCGACTCCGGGATCGCGAACTGCTCGATCAGCGCCGGCGGAATCGCGCCGCCGCAGGGCTTGATGCGGCCGGCGCGGTCCAGCAGCAGCACGCTGCGGCCGGCGCGCGCCAGCTCGGTGGCCGCCGTGGCGCCCGCGGGGCCGCCGCCGATCACGGCGACATCGAACGTGCGCGTGCCAGTCATCGCTGCCGCTGCCCTCAAATTCCCGGCCCGCTGCCGGCGCGCGCGGCCGCCACCGCGAACGGCGCCGCCGCTGGCCGCGCCCGCTCGATCACCCGCAGCGCCAACGCGGTGGCCAGCAGGAACAGCAGGCCTTCGAGCGCAAACACGGTCGCGTAGGCCAGCGCCGGCGAGCCGAGCAGCGCGCGGGCGATGTCGCTCGCCATCGTGCCAAGGAAGCCGCCGATGCCGAAGGCCACCGCCTGCGCCGCGCCCCACAGGCCCATGCGCACGCCTTCGCGCGCCGCGCGGCCACAGTCGACCAGCCCCATCATCGAGCCGATGGCGGCCACCGCGAAGACGCCATTGGCCACGCCGAGCGCGAACACGAACGGTTGCAGCGCGAGCGGCGGCCCGGCCAGCCCGACCGCGGCCAACGCCAGCAGGGCCAGCGCCGAAGCGACGCAGCCGGCCACCGTCCACGCCGGCATCGAGCCGAAGCGACGGCCACCGATGCCGCTGCCGAGCAGGCCGACCGTCACCATGCCGAGCAGCACGCCACTGTGCTGCATGCCGGCCAGTTGCGTCGACGCGCCCGGGGTCATGCCAAAGACGGTGCCGGCGAACGGCTCCAGGATCAGGTCCTGCGCGCTGTAGGCCAGCATCGAGACGAAGATGAAGATCGCGAAGCGGCGCGACTGCGGCTCGGCCCACACCTGCGCCAGCGCGAGGCGGAACGGTGTCTTGGCGGCCTCGGGCGCGAGGTCGCGCGCGGTGCGCTCACCGCGGCCCTCGATTCCCCAGACCGCGACGACGGTGAGCGCCAGCGCGATCGAAGCCACCGTCGCGGTCACCGCCGCCAGCCGCGCCGGCGAATAGGGGTCGAGGAAGTGGCCGGCCAGGCCGGCGGTGACGATGAAGCCGCAGATCATCATCACCCAGGTGGTCGTTGCCGCCGCCGCGCGGCGCTGGGCGTCGACGCGCTTGGCCAGCAGCACCAGCAGCGCGGTGCCACTGGCGCCGACGCCGATGCCGATCAGCACGAAGGCCAACACCGCCAGTGCGATGCCCAGCAGCGGGCTCGCCGCCATCAGCGCCACCGCCAGCGCCGCGCCGACCCCTCCCGCCGCCAGCACCGCCATGCCGCCGACGATCCACGGCGTGCGCCGGCCGCCGACGTCGGAGCCATAGCCCAGGCGCGGCCGCAGCACCTGCAGCGCATAGTGCAGCGCCACCAGCGCGCCCGGCAGCATCGCCGGCAGCGCGAGTTCCACGACCATCACCCGATTCATCGTCGAGGTCGTGAGCACGACGATGGCGCCGAGCGCCGTCTGCACCAGCCCGAGGCGGACGATGCCCACCCAGCCGAGCGGCCGCGCGGTCATACCGCCCCCACGATGCCGCGCAGCGCGAAGGCCGCCGCCAGCATGCCGAGCACGAAGAAGTTGACGCCGAGCGCGCTGTACCACAGCGCCCGCTCGCGCGGCCGGCGCAGGAAGTGCCCCATCATCGCCAGCTGCACGGCGAGCAGCATCGCCACCACCGCCGCGTGCGTTGGCGCGCCCCAAAGCAGCAGCATCGCCACCACCGCCGCCTGCGGCAGCGCCATCGTCAGGCAGGCCACGCGCGCCGCGGCCTCGGGGCCCAGGCGCACCGGCAGCGAGCCGACCCCCATGCGGCGATCGCCGGCCATCGACTTGAAGTCGTTCAGGGTCATGATCCCGTGCGCGCCGGCGCTGTACAGCAGCGCCACGACCAGGATGCGCGCATCGGGCACCGCGGCGGCGATCACGGAGGCGCCACTGACCCACGCCAGCCCCTCGTACGACAGGCCGACGGCCGCGTTGCCCCACCAGCCGTTGCGCTTCAGGCGCACCGGCGGCGCGCTGTAGGCCCAGGCGAGCAGCAGCCCGATCGATGCCCACAGCAGCACCCACGGCCCCAGCGCCGCTGCCACCCCCATCGACAGCAGGCTGCCGGCCAGCGCGATGTACAGCCCCCAGCGGCCGGCGATCCGCCCCGAGGGGATCGGCCGCTGCGGCTCGTTGATGGCGTCGACGTGGCGGTCGAACCAGTCGTTGATCGCCTGGCTGGTCGCGCAAAGCAGCGGGCCGGCGAGCAGCACGCCGAGCGCCACCACCGCCCAGTCGCGTTCGAGCGCGCCGCCGGCCGAGACCGCGCCGCAGCCGAACGCCCACATCGGCGGAAACCACGTGATCGGCTTGGCGAGTTCGAGCACCGCCGCCGGCGACGGGGGCGGGGCGAGCGCACGCGCGGCAGACTCGGCCATGCGTGCACACTAGGCCTGACA
>CALGWX010000144.1 GCA_937936215.1 uncultured Burkholderiaceae bacterium
CCTGAACGTGGTCAACAACCAGTGGGCGATCTCGTCGTTCCAGTTCATCGCCGGCGGCGAGGCGACCACCTTCGCCGCCCGCGGCGTCGGCAACGGCATCGCCTCGCTGCGCGTCGATGGCAACGACTTCCTCGCCGTCCACGCGGCGTCGAAGTGGGCGATCGAGCGCGCCCGCCGGGGGCTGGGGCCGACGCTGGTCGAGTGGATCACCTACCGCGCCGGTGCGCACTCCACCGCCGACGACCCGACCAAGTACCGCCCCGCCGACGACTGGGCGCGCTTTCCGCTCGGCGACCCGGTCAAGCGGCTGAAGCAGCACCTGATCGCCATCGGCGCCTGGTCGGAGGCGCAGCACGAGCAGTTGCAGAAGGAGGTCGAGGCCGAGGTGATCGCGGCGCAGAAGGAGGCCGAGAGCTACGGTACGCTCGCCACCGGCCCGCTGCCGAGCCCGGCGTTGATGTTCGAGGACGTCTACGAGACGATGCCGGAGCACCTACGCCGGCAGAAGCAGCAGGCGGGGTTCTGAGGCACCGGGGGCGAAGCCGATGGCGACCATGACCATGGTGCAGGCGATCCGCTCGGCGCTCGACGTCATGCTCGCGCGCGACGAGAACGTGGTCGTCTTCGGCGAGGACGTCGGCTATTTCGGCGGCGTGTTCCGCTGCACCGAAGGCTTGCAGGCCAAGTACGGCACCTCGCGCGTATTCGACACCCCGATCGCCGAGGGCGGCATCGTCGGCATCGCGGTGGGCATGGCCGCTTACGGGCTGCGGCCGGTGCCGGAGATCCAGTTCGCCGACTACATGTACCCCGGCTACGACCAGATCGTCTCGGCCGCCGCCCGGCTGCGCTACCGCTCCGCCGGCCAGTTCATCGCGCCGCTGACGATCCGCATGCCCTGCGGCGGCGGCATCTACGGCGGGCAGACGCACAGCCAGAGCCCGGAGGCCCTGTTCACGCACGTCTGCGGCCTGCGCACGGTGATGCCGAGCAACCCCTACGACGCCAAGGGCCTGCTGATCGCCTCGATTGAGTGCAACGACCCGGTGATCTTTCTGGAGCCGAAGCGCATCTACAACGGTCCCTTCGACGGCCACCACGACAAGCCGGTGGTGCCGTGGTCGGCGCACCGGCTGAGCGAAGTGCCCGAGGGACACTACACGGTGCCGCTGGAGTCGGCCTCGATCTACCGGCCCGGCAGCCAGCTCACGGTGATCACCTACGGCACCATGGTGTGGGTGTCCGAGGCGGCGGCCAACGAGACCGACATCGACGCCGAGATCATCGACCTGCGCAGCCTGTGGCCGCTCGACCTGAAGACGATCGTCGATTCGGTGAAGAAGACCGGCCGTTGCGTGATCGTGCACGAGGCCACCCGCACCAGCGGCTTCGGCGCCGAGCTCGCCGCGCTGGTACAGGAGCACTGCTTCTATCACCTGGAGGCGCCGATCGAACGCGTCACCGGCTGGGACACGCCGTACCCGCACGCGCAGGAGTGGGCCTATTTCCCCGGCCCGCAGCGCGTCGGCGAGGCGTTCAAGCGCACCGTGGAGGCGCGAGGATGAACTGCCCCCACGCCAGCCGTGCCGCGGCGCGGCGCCGACAGCCCGGGATACCCAGGCGGCCCGTCGTCGCTGCGGGCCCGCCGAGGCCAGCCCGCCGGGAGGCCTGAGCATGGGCATCCACGTGATCAAGATGCCGGACATCGGCGAGGGCATCGCCGAGGTCGAGCTGGTCGGCTGGCACGTGCAGCCGGGCGACACCGTGGTCGAGGACCAGGTGCTCGCCGACGTGATGACCGACAAGGCCACGGTGGAGATTCCCTCGCCGGTGGCGGGCAAGGTGATCTCGCTCGGCGGCAAGGTCGGCGACGTGATGGGCGTGGGCAACGAGCTGATCCGGCTCGAGGTTGAGGGGCCCGGCAACGTCGCCGAGGGCGCGCCGCCGGTCACGGGCCGGGCGCCCTCCGCCGCCGCGAAGGCGCCAGCCGCAGCTCCCGCGGCGAGCGTTGCGCCCGCTGCCGGCTCGGGCACGGAAGCTTCCGGCGCCGGATCGCCGCCGTCCGCCGCCGCGCGTGCGAGCGCTGGCCTAGGAGCTGGGGAGACCGCCGACGTGTTGGTCGGCGCGTCTGCCACGGTCGCTTCGGCGGCGCCTTCGGGCGGCGTTTCGGCGGCGGCGCCCTTTGTTCCCGGCCGCCCGGCCGCCGTCGGGCGGCCTGTCATCGCGGCGATCCGCGCGCCCGGTGAAAAGCCGATCGCCTCGCCGGCCGTTCGCCGCCGCGCGCTGGAACTCGGCATCGAGTTGAGGTTCGTCCCCGGCAGCGGCGAAGCCGGCCGCATCCTGCACGAAGACCTCGAGGCGTTCGTCGCACGCGGCGGCGCGGCCGCGCCGGTCGCGTCCCGCTACGTCGAGCGACACGACGAGCAGCAGGTGCAGGTCATCGGCCTGCGGCGCAAGATCGCGCAGAAGATGCAGGAGGCCAAGCGCCGCATCCCGCACTTCACCTACGTCGAGGAGATCGACGTCACCGAGCTGGAAGCGCTGCGGGCGCAACTGAACGCGCAGCACGCCGCCGCGCGCGGCAAGCTGACGCTCCTGCCGCTGCTGGCCCGCGCGATGGTGCTGGCGCTGGCCGAGTTCCCGCAAATCAACGCCCGCTACGACGACGACGCCGGCATCGTTACTCGCTATGGCGCCGTGCACCTGGGCATCGCCACCCAGACCGACGGCGGCCTGATGGTGCCGGTGCTGCGGCACGCCGAGGCGCGCGATCCGTGGGCGACCGCCGCCGAGATCGCACGCCTGGCCGACGCCGCGCGCAGCGGCAAGGCGAGCCGCGAGGAACTCACCGGCTCGACGATCACCATCACCAGCCTCGGCGCGCTGGGCGGCATCGTCACCACCCCGGTGATCAACTGGCCGGAGGTGGCGATCGTCGGCGTCGGCCGTATCGTCGAGCGGCCGGTGATCCGGCAGGGACAGGTCGTCGCGCGCCAGCTGATGAACCTGTCGTCGTCGTTCGACCATCGCGTCGTCGACGGCGCCGACGGCGCCCACTTCGTACAGGCGCTGCGCCGCCGGCTGGAGGCGCCGGCGCTGCTGTTCGTCGACTGAGGATCGCGGATGGACACGCAACTGCTGATCGTCGGCGGCGGACTGGGCGGCTACGTCGCGGCAATCCGCGCCGCGCAACTGGGCATCGGCACGGTGCTGGTCGAAGGGGAGTACCTCGGCGGCGCGTGCCTGAATGTCGGCTGCATCCCGTCGAAGGCGCTGATCCACGTGGCTGCCGAGTTCGACCGCGCGCGCCGTTTCGGCGCGGACAACCCACTCGGCATCCGCGCCGGCGCGCCGACCTTCGACGCCGCGGCCGCGGTGCGCTGGAAGGACGGCGT
>CALGWX010000145.1 GCA_937936215.1 uncultured Burkholderiaceae bacterium
GCGTAGTCCGCCGTCACGCTGCAGCCGTCGACGAGCTCGGGCACCACGACGCACAGCAGGTGGGTGGCGGTGTGCAGCCGCATGTGCCGCCACCGCCGCTCCCAGTCGATCTCGGCCGACACGGCGGTGCCGACCGTCAGCCGGTCGCGCCAGCCGCTCGCCGGGTCGAGGACGTGCAGCGTGTCGTCGGGGGTGGCGTCCGCGCGCCGGCTCTTGCGCTCATCGACCACCGGCACTCGGGTGCCGTCGGCGAGGACGAGCGCGCCCGTGTCGCCGGCCTGCCCGCCACCGAGCGGATAGAACACGGTGCGGTCCAGCTCGACGCCGTGCTCATCGATACCGGTGACCACCGCGTCGCAGGCCCGCGCGTAGGCGTCGTCGCGATGGATCGCCAGCGTGCTCATCGGTCGCAGCCGCCGGCGCGCCGCACCGTCATGTCCGGGCGGCCGCGCGCGCCGCCGCGAAGGCAGAGCGGCGGCGGCGCGGCAGCCGTGCGCCGGCGGGCGCGGCCGCGTCCTGCGTCGCGATCTCCGCGGCGCCTGCCGCCTCCGCAGAGCGGCCCGCAGGCGCTCCATCCCCCGGCGGCTTCGCTGCATTTGCCGACACGTCCGCGGCCGCCACGGCCGCCGTCGCCGTGCCGTCGCCTTGCGCCGGGGCCGCGGCGGCCTCCGCTTCTCCCGTCAGGTGCATCGCCGCGGCGGCCACGGCCTCGGTGGACTCGAGCGCGCGATCGGCAACCTTGGGGTCGATCTCGTCGTCCCACGGCGCCAGCAGCACCGCGTAGACGAGCTTCTCGAACTCCGGCGCGAAGCGGTCGATGATCTTCTGCGGTTCGGCGCAGAGCTTCTTGTCGGTCACCAGCCCGAACTGTACGCCGCCGTCGTACGACAGGATCGAGATCCCGACCCCGATGTCGCCACTTTGCGGCACCCAGAACATCATCCGCTTCAGGTGGCTGCCGGCCAGGTACAGCGCGTGCTGCGGGCCAGGGACGTTGGTCATCACCGCCGTGGCCTTGGAGGCGAACAGGTCGAGCATCTGTTTCTGCAGCCCGCGCGGCGCCAGCCCGGCCGCGCCCAGCAGCGCCAGCGCCACCGGCGCGATGTAGCCGTTCTTCAGTTCGTTCATCCGACTGCGAACCTCGAGCACGCGCTCGATGGGGTTGTCGATGCCGATGGGCAGCAGCAGCGGCACCAGGCCGAACTTGTTGCCCAGCGATCGCGGCGGTCCGGAGGGGCGCAGGTTCACCGGCACCATCGCACGCAGCTCGGCGCCGTCGACCGCCTCGCCACGCTCGCGCAGGTAGCCGCGAATGGCGCCCGCCGCGCACGACAGCAGCACGTCGTTGACCGAGCAGCCGAGCGCCTTGCCGATCGCCTTCACGTCGGCCAGCGGCAGCGGCTCGTTCCACGCCACCGCCTTCGAGCCGCTCGGCTTGCCCTTCAGGCTCGTCGGCGTGTCGTTGTCCATCAGCGCCAGCGCGGCCGCGTCGCGCGCCACCTGCGTGGCCGCCCGCATCATCTCGGCGGCGGCTTCGGTGGCCGCGTTGGGGTCGACGATCAGCGAGGTGGAAGCCGCCAGCATCTTGCTGGTGAGGTTGCCGGTCAGGTCGATCGCCTTGACGGTCATCGCCGTGACCGGCTCGAGCCACTGCTCGACGAGCCCGGCGCCGCGCTCCTCGCGCTGCCGGCGCGACGCGGGCGCAGGCACGTCCTTGTCGCGCTCGCTGCTGGTCATGCCCATCACCACGCCCATCAGCCCGATGCCGTCGCCGATGCAGTGGTGGATGCGCACGATCAGCGCATGGCCGTGGTCGAAGTTCTCCACCAGGTGGAACTGCCACAGCGGCCGCTGCGGGTCGAGCGCCTGGCCGGCGAGCTGCGCCACCAGCTTCTGCAGCTCCCGCGTGCCGCCCTTGCCCGGCAGGCCGATGCGGACCAGGTGGCGGTCCATGTCGAAGTCTTCGTCTTCCTCCCACCAGGCGCCGGTCGGGTCCTGCACCACGCGGGCGCGAAAGCGGAAGTACGGCAGCAGGTGGTCCTGCAGCACGCGGCGCAGCCGCTGCTCGTCGCACGGCCCGTCGAATACGATGACACCGACGATCATCATCAGGTTGCCCGGCGAATCCATGCGCAGCCACGCGGTATCGACCGGCGACATGCGTACGCGGTGGGGCATCGACGTCTCCTGCGGTGTGCGGCCACGCGCGTCAACCTAACCTGCGCGGCGCGTTTTGCCAGCCTCAAGGGCTCGCCCCATAATAAGCGGCCGATGTCCGATGTCCAGAACGAGGAGACAAAACGATGGCTGACCTGAAAACCAAGTTCGACGCCGCCGTGGCCGCGTCGAAGACCCTGCCCGAGCGGCCCGACAACGCGACGCTGCTGAAGCTGTATGCGCTGTACAAGCAGGCCACGGTTGGCGACGTCGAAGGCAAGCGGCCCGGCTTCACCGACATGGTGGGCCGCGCCAAGTGGGACGCCTGGAACGAGATCAAGGGCACGTCAGCCAACGACGCGATGAAGCAGTACATCGCGCTGATCGAAGACCTCAAGGGATAACCACCACCTCGCCCGCGTGGTCGGCGCGCGCGGGCCTTTGCCTACGCATCTTCCGCGGCCGACCCCACGGCCGCCATCGAATTTCCCGCCAAACTTTCGGAGGAACCATGCGTCGCCTCATCGCCGCTGCCTGCGCCCTGGCGCTTGCCGCCCCTGCCGCGCTTGCCGGCACCGTCACCATCATCACCTCGTTTCCGAAGGAGCTGACCGCCGCCTACCGCGCCGCCTTTGAGAAGCGCCACCCCGGCATCAAGCTGGAGATCCTGAACAAGAGCACGGTGGCCGCGATCGCCTTCGTGCGCGAAACCGCTGCGGGCCAGCGGCCCGACGTGTTCTGGGCCAGCGCGCCGGATGCCTTCGAGGTCCTGAAGCGCGATCAGTTGCTCGCCAAGGCTGGCGACGTCGCCAACCCCAAGGTGCCGGCGAAGATCGGCAACTACCCGATCAACGACCCCGAGGGCTTCTACTTCGGCCA
>CALGWX010000146.1 GCA_937936215.1 uncultured Burkholderiaceae bacterium
GGCCGCCTCGTCGGCCGCCTGACGGTCGACGAGGTGGTCGACGTCATCCGCGAGGAAAGCGAGCAGGAGGTGCTCGCCAAGGCCGGCCTGCGCGAAGAGGAGGATCTTTTCGCCAGCATCTGGCGCTCGGCGCAGAACCGCTGGCTGTGGCTCGGGGTCAACCTGTGCACGGCGTTCTTCGCCAGCCGCGTGATCGACGCCTTCGAGGGCACGATCAGCAAGGTGGTGGCGCTGGCGGCGTTGATGCCGATCGTCGCCGGCATCGCCGGCAACTCCGGCAACCAGACGCTGACCCTGCTGGTGCGCTCGATCGCTTTGGGGCAGGTGGTCGGCGAGAACCAGCGCCGGCTGGTGATGAAGGAGATCGCCATCGCCCTGCTCAACGGCGCCGTCTGGGGCGGCATCGCGGCGATCTTTGCCTACGTGCTGTATCGCGACTCGCCCTACGGCGTTCAGCTCGGCATCGTCATGTTCCTGGCGATGATCCTGAACATGCTGGTCGGCGCGGCGGTAGGCCTGGCGGTGCCGATCGCGCTGCGGGCGATGGGGCGGGATCCGGCCATCGGCGGCTCGGTGCTGCTGACCTTCAGCACCGATTCTGGCGGGTTCTTCATCTTCCTGGGGCTGGCGAGCCTGGTGTTTCGCTGACCGGCCGGCGGGGGCGCCCTCGCCGCACTGACGCCGGCCCGGGAGCAGGCGTTGTCGCATGTCACCGCCGCGGCACGCCGAATAGGGCGTTGCCCTGCGACCGCGCCCGGGCCATCGTCCGAGGGCCCCCAGCCGCGACGACTTGGTCGCCGGCGAGCTGACCTGCGCTTCGGTCACGCCGCCGATGTCCTCGCAGCCCCGCCTGCCACCAGGACGTGGTTGCCCGCCGCCGCTGCGGAAAGTTACTGGGTGCCCCGGCCCGCGCCCATCGCGCGCAAAGGCGAAGCGGCCGCCGCGCCGCGAATGCCGGCGTCGACCAGATGCACTTCCGCTTCATCCTAGAAACCGCAGTTCAGGGGCGCCTTGATCGCCGGAGCGCAAGCAACGGCGCGGGTTTCCAGCGGTTTGCAGCAACTGCGGCGCAGTGAACTGTGGGGTGAAGGCGCGGTGAGCGAATTCCCGTTCTCCGATCGCGGGTTGGACGTGCAACCCCTTCGCAACCGCGTTTTTTTAGCTTCATCGCCGGCAACGGCGAGGCGATCGTCTCGCCGCGGATACCGCGCCCTGCGGCGGCGAGTTTCATTCCGCCTCGCGCTGGCAAGGGCGCCGCGGCCGCCGCGCGGCGCTCACTTCACGCGCCGCTCACTTCACGCGCCGCAGCGTGTATTCCTCCTGGATCGTGTCCTTGTAGACGCTGGCCGGGGACGAACTGGCGAGGAAGCGGCGCGCGATCTCCTCGCCGACGGCGGTGTGCTGCACCACCGAGCCGTTGTCGAACTCGATCTCCAGGATGCGGGCGTTGCGGTCGTAGCCGGCGGACTTGATGCCGCCGCGGCGGATCGGCTTGCGTTCGATGGCCATCTTCTCCTCCTCGCGCTTACAGGCCCAGTTCGGTCCAGATCGCGTCGATGCGCGCGGACACCGCCGGGTCCATCACAATCGGCCGGCCCCACTCGCGCGTGGTCTCGCCGGGCAGCTTGTTGGTGGCATCCAGCCCCATCTTGCTGCCGAGGCCAGCGACCGGCGAGGCGAAGTCGAGGTAGTCGATCGGCGTGTTCTCCACCAGCACGGTGTCGCGTGCCGGGTCCATGCGGGTGGTGATCGCCCAGATCACCTCCTTCCAGTCGCGCGCGTCGACGTCGTCGTCGACGACGACGATGAACTTGGTGTACATGAACTGGCGCAGGAAGCTCCACACGCCGAACATCACCCGCTTGGCGTGGCCGGGGTACTGCTTGCGCATCGAAACCACCGCCATCCGGTAGCTGCAACCCTCCGGCGGCAGGTAGAAGTCGACGATCTCCGGGAAGGTGCGGCGCAGGATCGGCACGAACACTTCGTTCAGCGCCACGCCGAGGATCGCTGGTTCGTCCGGCGGCTTGCCGGTGTAGGTCGAGTGGTAGATCGGCTCGCGCCGCATGGTGATGCGCTCGACGGTGAAAACGGGGAAGCGCTCGACCTCGTTGTAGTAGCCGGTGTGGTCGCCGAACGGGCCTTCCAGTGCGGTCTCGTAGCCGGCATTGGCGGCGCTGATCTCGCCGTGGGCGTTGGCCGGGTCGGGGCGGATGTGTCCTTCGAGCACGATCTCGGCGCTGGCCGGCACGTCGAGGTCGATGCCGACACAGCGCACGGTCTCGGTGCGCGAACCGCGCAGCAGGCCGGCAAATTGGTACTCGGAAAGCGAGTCCGGCACCGGGGTGACCGCGCCGAGGATGGTCGCCGGATCGGCGCCCAGCACCACGGCAATCGGGAACGGCTCGCCGGGCATCGCCAGCCGATGGTCGCGGAAGTCCAGCGCGCCGCCGCGGTGCGCCAGCCAGCGCATGATCAGCCGGTTACGGCTGATCACCTGCTGCCGGTAGATGCCGAGGTTCTGTCGCCTTTTGTGCGGGCCGCGCGTCACCACCAGCCCCCAGGTGATCAGCGGGCCGGCATCGCCGGGCCAGCAGGTCTGGACCGGCAGCCGCCCGAGGTCGACGTCCGCCCCTTCCCAGACCACCTGTTGGCAGGGCGCCGAGCGGACCGACTTCGGCGCCATGTCCCACAGCGCCGCCTTGAGCAGCGCCACCTTGCCGAGCGCGTCGCGGAACCCCTTGGGCGGCTCCGGCTCCTTCAGGGATGCCAGCAGCTCGCCGACGTCGCGTAGAGCCGCAATCGAATCCGCGCCCATCCCGAGGGCGACCCGCCGCGGCGTGCCGAAAAGGTTGCCGAGCACCGGCATCGTGCCCCCGGCCGGCCGCTCGAACAGCAGCGCCGGCCCGCCGGCGCGCAGCGTGCGGTCGCAGATGGCAGTCATCTCCAGCACCGGCGAGACGGCGGTCCGGATGCGCCGCAACTCGCCTTCGGCTTCCAGCTGGCCGATGAAATCGCGCAGATCGGAATACTTCATCTAAAAATGCCTCCTGCGGGCCGCGCGGGTGGCCGCTGGCGGGGCGCCCGCGCTTGTTGCTGCATCGCAACATCCGCTCCGGCCGCCTCAGACCGCTCTTATACAATGCGAGGGTCACCGAGGCCGACCGGGCGCTCGGTGACCGCCCCGATACCCGTGGGGCGCCGTGGGGTCGCAGCGGCGGCCCCGGAGTACCGACCCGGCCGGAACGCAGAGCAGCGGCAGCGCCGCTGGTGCTCGCGCCGATCCCGGTCCCCTGTGGGGGCGGGATGGCGATCCGGCCGCAGAACGGAGCTTCGCAATTCGCTCCGCCGACGTACCAACCTGTGAGTGAGGACAGCCGGCGACCCCGGCGGCCGCTCAGCATAAGGAGGCACGAATGAAGTCGTTTCTCGGCAATGCTCTGGCCCCGGCTTCGGGCGCGGTTCGCACCGTCGCCCGCGACGTGGCGCTAGGTTTTTCCATCTTCGGTCGCGGCGCGCTCGGTCTGACCGGGGCGCTAACCCTGGCGGCCGTCCTGGTCGCCCTGGGCAGTGAAGAGATCCGCGAGCAACTGAAGGGCGCCACGCTGGCGATCGTGGCCCCCGCCGCCGCGCTGTCGATGGCAGCGGACGAGCCGCGGGCGGAGGCTCCCAAGGCGGCGGGCTGGAGCGACTGGCTTTCCGCCACCCCGACGGCGGCCGAACCCGCGCAGGAGCACGTGACCCGCTACCTGTCGCGCCGCTATCGGGTCGCGGAGAACGCCGTGCGGCAGATCGTCGTCGAGGCCTTCCGCACCGGGCGCCTGCTCGGCGTGGAGCCGATGCTGATCCTGGCCGTCACCGCGATCGAATCGGGACTCAATCCCTTCGCGCAGAGTCCGGTCGGGGCGCAGGGGCTGATGCAGGTGATGACGCGCGTGCACAGCGAGCGCTTCGCGCCGCACGGCGGCGACCACGCCGCGCTCGATCCGATCGCCAATCTGCGCGTCGGCTCCGAGATCCTGCGCGACCTGATCCGCCAGGGCGGCTCGGTCGAGCGGGGGCTGCAGCTTTACGTCGGCGCCGGCAACCTGGAGGACGACGGTGGCTATGCCGCGCGCGTCCTGGGTGAAATGGCCCGCATCAAGATGGCTGCCAACGGCAGCGTGCGCGAGGCTTTGAACGCAGGCTGGCGGGCCGACAGCGGTGGCGGGCAGCCGGAGGCGATGACGGTGGGCGGGCGTGGCGCGCCGGCTGCGCTACCCGAGTTGCGCCGGTCGACCTGAGGGGTTGGGGAGAAAGCTGCTGCGCGTGGGGATTTCGCGGCGGCCGCGCACCCACTCATCCGCGGAGAGCGGCTCTTCGCCGCCTTGTGGGCCACGCGCAACGACTCGTGCACAGCGCTTGAACCGCCGCTTGCGAGCGCCCGCCGCGTCAGGCGCCGGCGCATCGACCCGCCGCGTTGCCCCCGCGTGTCCTATCTAAGCCGGCGGCGGGAAGTCAGCGGTGGAGGAAGCGGCGCATCCGCGCTACGGCCTCGCGCAGGTTGTCCATCGAGTTGGCGTAGGACAGGCGGACGTACCGCGCCGTCTGCGCCACGCCGAAGTCGCGGCCCGGCACCAGACAGACGCCGGTCTGCCGCAGCAACGTGAAAGCGAAGTCCCAGCTGTCGGCGGCAAAGCGCGAGATGTCGGCGTAGACGTAGAAGGCGCCATCGGGCGTGACCTCGATGCCGAAGCCCAGCTCGCGCAGCGCCGGCACGAGGTAGTCGCGGCGACGGCGGAACTCCTCGCGCCGGTTCTCGTAGATCGCCAGCGCCTCGTCCGAAAAACAGGCCAGGGCCGCGTGCTGCGCCACCGCGGACGCGCAGATGTAGAGGTTCTGCGCCAACTTCTCCAGCACCGGCACCAGCCAACGGGGCGCGACCAGCCAGCCCAGGCGCCAGCCCGTGAGGTTGAAATACTTCGAGAAGCTCGACAGCACCAGCACGTCCTCACCCAGCGCCAAGGCCGTGCGCGGCGGATGGTCGTAGGTGAGGCCGAGGTAGATCTCGTCGACGATCAGGAAGCCGTCGCGCTTGCGCACACACTCGGCGATAGCGGCCAGCGCCTCGGGCTCGATCGAGGTGCCGGTGGGATTCGAAGGGGAAGCCAGCAGCACCCCCGCGCATCGCGCGCTCCACGCCTGCTCGATGATTTGCGCCGTCGGCTGGAAGCTGGTGGCCGCCGAGCACGGCATCAGGCGGGCGCGGCCTTCGAGCACGGCGGCGAAGTGCCGGTTGCACGGGTAGCTCGGGTCGGGCATCAGCAGCTCGCGGTCGCGCTCCAGCAGCGCCGCGAGCGCCAGCAGCAGCGCGCCGGAGGCACCCGCCGTCACCACGATCCGCTCCGGCGCGACCGCCAGGCCGAAGCGGCGCGCGTAATCCAGCGCGATGGCTGCCCTTAGCTCGTCGGTGCCGAGCGCTGGCGTGTACTGCGTCAGCCCGGCCTCGATGGCGTGCGCCGCGGCACGCTGGACCGGTGGCGGGGCGGTGAAGTCGGGTTCGCCGATGCTCAGATGGATGACCGAGGTCCCGGCGTCGGCCAGCCGCTTCGCCTCCTTGACGATCTCCATCACGTAGAAAGGCTCGATGCCCTCGGTGCGCCGGGCCGCGCGGAAGGTCATTTCCGGGCTCCAGAGGTCAGTGCCGATCCCGCCGCACAGCGTCGCTTGCGGGCGTTCGCGCCCGGGGCGGGCAAAAAAAAGCCTGTCCGCCGAGCGCACCCGAAATCGGCCGAGGAGGGAGAGGAGAGGCGCCGACGGGGGTTGTTGCACTCGGGCGTTGCGACAGGCCCAAGTCGAAGAGTACCACCCGCCGAGATATTGTCAAGCATCTGTCTTGGTCAAAATGTTTCGTGTCTCGTCACTCAGAGAAGGGCCGACCGATGGACCTGTGTCGCCCCTTTCGCGGAAACCGATCCCTCCGCCCCTCCCCCCAGGGGGCTACTGCGGCATGGAGACGATAATCCGCGCCTTTCCTCGCCCACGCTTCACCGCCATGACCGCTGCCGCTGGAAACGAAGACCTAAAGCGCGCGGCGCTCGAGTACCACGAGCAGCCCCGCCCGGGAAAGATCTCGGTCACGCCGACCAAGCAGTTGACCAACCAGCGCGATCTGGCGCTCGCCTACTCGCCCGGGGTGGCGGCCGCGTCGGAAGCGATCGCCGCCGACCCGAACGCGGCCTCGCGCTACACCGCTCGCGCCAACCTGGTCGGTGTCGTCACCAACGGCACCGCCGTGCTGGGACTCGGTGCGATCGGCCCGCTGGCGGCCAAGCCGGTGATGGAGGGCAAGGGGGTGCTGTTCAAGAAGTTCGCCGGCATCGACGTCTTCGACATCGAGATCGCCGAGACCGACCCCGACAGGCTGGTCGAGGTCATCGCCGCGCTCGAGCCCACCTTCGGTGGCATCAACCTGGAGGACATCAAGGCGCCGGAGTGCTTTTACATCGAGCGCAAGCTGCGCCAGCGGATGAAGATCCCGGTGTTCCACGACGACCAGCACGGCACCGCGATCATCGTTGCCGCCGCGATCCTCAACGGCCTGGAAGTGGTCGGAAAAACGCTGGCGCAGGTGAAACTGGTGACCAGCGGCGCCGGCGCGGCGGCGCTGGCCTGCCTCGGCCTGCTGGTCGAACTCGGCCTGCCGCGGGCGAACATCTGGGTCACCGACATCGAGGGCGTCGTCTACGAAGGCCGCACGGCGCTGATGGACGACGAGAAGCGCCGCTACGCGCAGCCGACCGCGGCGCGCCGGCTGGCCGAGGTGATCGAGGGCGCCGATATCTTCCTGGGACTTTCGGCAGGCGGCGTGCTCAAGGGCGAGATGGTGGCCAAGATGGCGCCGCGGCCGCTGATCCTGGCGCTGGCCAACCCGACGCCGGAGATCCTGCCCGAGGAAGTCAAGGCCGTGCGCGACGATGCCGTGATCGCGACCGGCCGCTCCGACTATCCGAACCAGGTCAACAACGTCCTGTGCTTTCCGTTCATCTTCCGCGGCGCGCTCGACGTGGGCGCCACCACGATCACCCCGGCGATGGAGATCGCGGCCGTGCAGGCGATCGCGCAGCTGGCGCGCGAGGAGTCGAGCGAGGAGGTGGCCAGCGCCTACGGCATCCGCGATCTGGCCTTCGGCCCTGAGTACCTGATCCCGAAGCCGTTCGATCCGCGGCTGATGATGCGCATCGCGCCGGCGGTGGCCGCCGCGGCGATGCAAAGCGGTGTGGCCACCCGGCCGATCGGCGACCTCGAGGAATACCGCAGCCAGCTGCAGCAGTTCGTCTACCACTCCGGCACCTTCATGGCGCCGATCTTCACCGCGGCGCGCAAGGCGGTGGCGGAGGGCGGGCCGTCGCGGATCGTCTTCGCCGAGGGCGAGGACGAGCGTGTCCTGCGCGCGGTGCAGGTGGTGCTCGACGAAGGCATCGCGCGGCCGATCGTGATCGCCCGGCCGGCGGTGCTGGAGCGGCGGCTGGAGCGCTACGGCCTGCGGATGCGGCCGGGGCGGGAATTCGAGGCCATCAACCCGGAGTCCGACCCGCGCTACCGCGACTACTGGCGCACCTACCACGAGATGACCGAGCGCCGCGGCGTCACCGAGCAGTACGCCAAGATCGAGATGCGGCGCCGTCACACGCTGATCGGCGCGATGATGATCGTCAAGGGCGACGCCGACGGGATGATCTGCGGCACCTTCGGCACCCACGGCCTGCACCTGCACTACATCGACCAGGTGATCGGCCGCCGCCCTGGGGTGCAGGTCTACGCGGCGATGAACATCCTCGTGCTGACCGGCCGCCAGGTGGCGCTCGTCGACACCCACGTGAACGTCGATCCGTCGGCGGCGGAGCTGGCCGAGATCACCGTGCTGGCCGCCGAGCAGCTGCGGCGGCTGGGCTTCACGCCGCGGGTGGCGCTGCTGTCGCACTCGAACTTCGGCTCCAGCCGGGCGCCGAGCGCGGAGAAGATGCGGCAGGCGCTCGCGCTGCTGCGGCAGCGGGCGCCCGAACTCGAGGTCGATGGCGAGATGCACGCCGACTGCGCGCTCGACGCCAGCCTGCGGCGCGCGATCATGCCGCGCTCGACCCTGCACGGGGACGCCAATCTGCTCGTGCTGCCCGGCATCGACGCCGCCAACATCGGCTACAACCTGCTGAAGACCGCCGCCGGTAACAATGTGGCGATCGGCCCCATCCTGCTCGGCGCTGCCCGGCCGGTGCACATCCTCACCGCTTCGGCCACGGTGCGGCGGATCGTCAACATGACGGCGCTGGCGGTGCTCGATGCCAATGCCGCGCATTAGTTGGCCGATGGTCGGCGCGGCCGGCGCAAGCGGCACGTGGGCGGCACGTCCAAAGGCCGACTCCGGGCGGGGGACGGTTGGTGCCACAGCGGCCGGCGCGGTGCGCAGCGTACCTGCCGCGTGGTTCGCCTGGCTGCCGCGCCTGCTGGCGCTGGTGCTGGTGCTGGCGCTGGGTGCGGCCTGCGCGCGCGAGGACCCCAGGCCCGTGCGCCCATCGGCGGCGCCGATGGCCGAGGTCCCGATCGAGGCCCTGCCGCCGGAGGCAAGGCAGACGCTGCAGTTGATCCAGCGCGGCGGGCCGTTTCCGTATCGCAAGGACGGCACCGTGTTCTTCAACCGCGAGCGCCTGCTGCCGCCCCAGCCGCGCGGCTATTACACCGAGTACACCGTGCCGACGCCCGGCAGCCGCGACCGCGGCGCGCGGCGTATCGTCGCAGGCCGAGGATCGACGGGCGATCCGGCCACCAGCGGCGAGTACTACTACACGGACGATCACTACCGCAGCTTTCGCCGGATCAGGCCATGAACGCGTCGCGCTCTCCCGCCACCCCGATCGACGCCCTGCCGGCGCAGACCGTGCGCCGCCTGGGCGGCTACGACGCCGACGAACTGCGCCGCTGGGCGGACGCGCATGGCCACCGCTTCGTCCTCGTTGAGTGCTCCGACTGCACCGACAAGGAAGCGGTGCTGCGCTCGATCGGGCGCGCGTTCGGCTTTCCGGAGTGGTACGGGGCGAACCTGGACGCGCTGTACGACTGCCTGACCGACCTGCCGGACCAGGGCACCCCCGGCTGGGTGGTGGTGCTGGCGCGCCTGCCGCACGAGGCGGGCTTCGATGCCGAGCTGCGCGATACGCTGCTCGACGTGTTTCGCGATGCCGCGGAAGTTTTCGCCGATCGCGGCGTCGGCCTGCGCGTCTTCTACTCCTGAGCCGCGCCCTTCCGTCCTCGGCTGGCCGACCTCCCCGGCGGCGATGGCCGAAGGCCGAGGGGCCGCGGCCGAGAGTGATGGCCAAGGGGTGACGGGCGAGAGCCGAGGGCCGTCCGCCGCTCGCGCCGCGCGCTCTACCTGACCGCCGCGAGCTAGCGCGGCATCAGCTTCGACAGCATCGCGAGGGCATCGTCGACGCCGCCGCTTGGCAACTCGCCGTCGGGCGTCATCTGGTCCACGGCCTGCGGCAGCAGCTCCGACAGCCGCGCCCCGAAGACGTCGCGCGGCATGCCGGTGCCGGCGGCCATGTGCTCGATCCGCTCGGCGCCGAAGACCTGCATCAACTGCTCCAGCGAAATCGGCTGGTTGGGGCCGCGGCTCACCCAGCTCTGCGCCTGCTCGCCCAGGCCCGCCTCCTGGAACTGCTGGATCAGGCCCGCCAGGCCCCCGCCGCCGCCCTGGTTGGAAAGCAGCATCGAGAGGATCTGCAGCAGTGGATCCTGCTGCTGTCCGCCACCCGTCATGCCCTGCAGGGCGCCGGTAATCAGCTTATCGAGCATGGGAGCCTCCTGGTGTCGATTCACCGCGCCGCAGCTAGGTCGCCGGCCAGCGCCTGCAGTGCGGCCAGCGCGGCGATCCCGGCCGTCTCGGTGCGCAGGATACGCGACCCGAGCCGCGCCGGGGCAAAGCCGATGCACTCGGCGTACCGGACTTCCGCATCGCTGAAGCCCCCCTCGGGGCCGACTGCGACCGTGGCGCGGCCGGTCGGCGGCGCGGCCGCAAGCGGCTGCGCCGCCGTGGGCAGGAGGAGCCAACGGCTCGGCACCGGCTCCACCGCATCGAGCGCGGCGGACATCGAGGCGAAGTACGCGACGGACGGCACTCGGTTACGTCCGCATTGAGCGCACGCCGCCAGTGCCAGCGCCCGCCAGTGCCGCAGCCGCCGCTCGGCGCGCGCGCCGTCCAGCCGGACGACGCTGCGCTCGCTGGCGGCGACGACGATGCGCGCGGCGCCAAGCTCGACCGCCTTCTCGACGATCCAGTCGAGCTTGTCCGCCGCCACCAGCGCCTGGACCAGCGTCAGTTCGAGCGGCGACTCGCGCTCGACAGGGTCGAAGGCATCGATGCGGGCGGCCGGTGCATCGACATCGCCGAGGAGCGCTCCGCGGTACTCACCGCCGCGGCCGTTGAACAGCACGATCGCCTCGCCGCGCCGAAGCCGCAGCACGCGCAGCGCGTGATGCGCCACCTCGTCGGGGAGGCAAATCGTCGTGCCGGCCACCAGCGGCTGGTCGACGAAGAATCGCGGCGCGGCCACGTTGCCGATGAAAAGGCCCGGCCCGAGGCCAGGCCGGTGGGCGTAAGCGGGACCGGAGGCCGCGATCAGGCAGCGAGGCGTGCTGGTTCAGTCACCGGGTCGGTCAGCGCCTTGACGAAGTTCGGCAGCGCGAAAAGCGCCCCGTGCACCTCGGGGTTGTAGTACTTCAGCGCGCCGATGCGCCGCTCGCGCAGCCGCACCGCGATGGCGTCCGCCGTCATCTGCCGCGGGTTGGCGGTGTCGCTGGCCACGCCCAGGCACCACAGCGAGCCGTACAGGGGGATGAACAGCGCCATCGGATGCACCTGCTTGAAGACCTTGCGCAGGTTGGCGGCATTCTTGCGCACGGTCTCGGGCGCGTACACCGGCGTGCCGAGGTGCAGCGTCAGCATGCCGCCCGGGTTCAGCCGCTCGCGGCAGAGGCAGAAGAAATCCTCGGAGTACAGGTGGAACGCCGGCGTGTCCGGGTCGGTGAGGTCGAGCACGATCAGGTCGAACTTCTCGGTCGTGCCCTTGACGTACTCGTAGCCGTCGCCAATTTTGATCTCCAGCCGCGGGTCGTCGAGCGCGCCGCGATGGATCTCGCCGAGGTAGTTGCGGGCGACATCGATCACCGCCGCATCGAGCTCGGCCATGACCACGCGCTTCACGCTCGGGTGCTTGAAGATCTCCTCCGAGGAGCCGCCGTCGCCGCCGCCGATCACCAGCACCGAGGTCGGGTTCGGGTGCGTGAGCAGCGCCGGGTGCGTCATGCACTCGTGATAGAAGAACTCCTCCTTCTCGGAGGTCATCAGCCTCCCGTCGAGGCGGAACAGCTTGCCGAACTGCGGCGTGTCGTAGACCTCGACGCGCTGGTACGGCGAGTCGATCGTCTGCAGCCGCTGGGTGGCGGTGAAACCGTAGCCGGCGTTGGCGTTCAGCCAGTCGAAGATGAGCTCGTTGGAGCCGGCGCTGCCGCCCGGCGCCCGCGCCGCCGCGCCCGTCGCCGCTGAGTCCACGCTGGCGGCGAGATCGCCGCGGTTGATCCGGTTGACGACCTGGCTCTTCGGCCGGAAGGCGACCAGCAGCGCGTCGAACAGCTGCTGCGCCTTGCCGCTGTTGTCATCGGTGAAGTTGCAGACGTAAACGTCGAGCGTGACGCCGCGCCGCTCCGGCCAGGTGTGCACCGCAAGGTGCGACTCGGCGAGCAGTACAGCGCCCGTGATGCCGCCGGGCTGGCCGTTCCAGTCCGGGAACACGTGATATTTCTCGTCGACGATCGTGAGCCCCGCGGCGATGGTGGCGTCGCGGCACAGCGTCGAGAGCTTCTGAAGATCCGTCAGCAGCGCGGAAGTGCAGCTGCAATCGAACAGATCACCGGTCAGGTGAAGTCCTTGCATCGTCATCCCCCAGCAGGTCCGCCCTAATCGACCTGAATCGCGGCTCATCACCGCAACCCACGATCCGGGACCCGGCGCTGGTGCGCGGCGCGCGGGTCGGTGACAGCTTTCGCTGCGTCGATTGGACCTGGCGGGGGAAGATGCCCAGACTGCGGGCAACCCGTTGCTTCCGGTGCTCCGGATCGAATTTGGACCGGGAAGGATAAAGGAATTTTTCCGGCCGCGAAAGCGGTGTCGGGGGCTTGGAATCGAGCGGTTGCTCGATATGCGGTGACGCCCGGTGGCGTCGCCAGTGCCGCCGGGCGCGCGTTCGTTGGGAGGCCTCGATCGCGGCGACGCTGCCGCCGAGTGCGGGCGCCGCCGTCGCGGCGCGGATCGTGGGCGCGCCGTGCGGCGTCGGCGCCGGCTAAGGTGAATTGTGCTCGACTCAAAGACGGGGACGTTGTACGGCGCGCCGTGCAGCGACGGCGCTGGCGAAGGCGATGTGCCCGCACCGATGCCGTGGCGACACTCCGCGCGGGGCGCCGGTTCGGGCGCGGCAACGCGAAGGGGCTTCGTCAACGCGCTTGCGGGCGTGCTGCGGCCGCCGCAGGCGAGAAAACAAAGCAGCGGTATCGTTCGCGCCTCGGTCGCCTGCCGCATGGCGACGGTCGGCCAGCCGCGCCGCTGGCGCGTTGACTGGGCCGTACCCTCGGGAGAACGCCTCATGAAGTCCTTCCGCCGTTGGCTCGCTGCGTTGGCGCTGGCCCTTCTGGGCACCTCGGCGGCCGCCGAGCGGCCACGGCCGCCGGCGGCGGGCGAGCCATTCGCCGAGCGCGTCATCGTCAAGTTCCGCGACAACGCCATCGGCCTGTCCGAGGCGGCAAGGCCGCCTCTGATCGAGGCGCGCATGCGCGCGCTGGCGCAGCGGCAGGCGGTGAAGATGACGCTGGCGCGCAGCGTCTCGGGCCGCACGCACGCGTTCTGGCTCGAGCGGCCGTTGCGTGGCCGCGATCTGGACCTCCTGCTGCGGCGGCTGGCGGCGGATCCGGCCGTCGAGTATGCGGTGCCGGATGGCCGCAAGTACCGCGCCGCCGTTCCCAACGACCCGCTGTTCAACCAAGCGCCGGAGACCGGCCAATGGTGGCTGACCACGCCGAACAGCACGTTCGTGTCCGCCATCGACGGGCCAGCGGCGTGGGCCCTGACCGTCGGCGACCCGGGGATCGTAGTCGCGGTGCTCGACACCGGTGCGATGTTCGAGCACCCCGACATGGGCCGCGCCACCGAGGGCGGCAAGTTCCTGGCTGGCTATGACTTCGTTGGTGGGGTCGGCACGGCAGATGCGGTCCGCGTGGCCAACGATGGCGATGGCCGCGACCCGGATCCCAGCGACCCCGGCGACTGGGTGTCGAGCGCGGACCGTCGCGAGCGGGTGTTTTCCGACTGCGACGTGTCGGACAGCTCGTGGCACGGCGTTCACATCGGCGGCATCATCGGCGCCCGCACCAACAACGGCGTCGGCGTGGCCGGCATCGGTTGGAACACCCTGGTGCTGCCGGTGCGCGTGCTGGGCAAGTGTTTCGGCTACGACTCCGACATCCTCGCCGGGATGCGCTGGGCCGGGGGGCTCGAGGTGCCGGGCGTGCCCACCAATCCCACGCCGGCGCGGGTGCTGAACCTGAGCCTCGGCTCGCTCGGCGAGTGCGGGCTGCCCTATCGCGGCGTGGTCGACGAGCTGCGCGCGCGCGACGTGCTGGTGGTCGCCGCCGCCGGCAACGACAGCGCGCGCGCAGTGGCCTCGCCAGGCAACTGTCCCGGCGTGATCTCGGTGACGGCGCTGCGCCACGTCGGCACCAAGGTCGGCTTCGCCAACTACGGCGCCGGCGTGACGATCGCCGCGCCGGGAGGCAACTGCGTCAACGTTGGCGTCGGGCAGCCCTGCCTGTACCCGATCGTTTCCGCCGACAACGCGGGCTCTCGGGAGCCGGGCGCGATGATCTATGGCGGCAAGCTCGGCACGAGCTTCTCGACGCCGATGGTCGCGGGGGTGGCTGCGCTGATGCTCAGCCGCGACCCGCAGCTCACCAATGCCGAACTGATCGAGCGGTTGCGCCTGACCTCGCGCGTCTTTCCGGCCCCGGATCCGGCGCTGCTCTCCTGCTCCGACCCGGCCTTCGTGGCCGACGCCAGTGGCAACCTGCCCAACGACGGCCAGTGCAACTGCACCTCGAGCTCCTGCGGCGAAGGCATGCTCGACGCCGGCCGGGCCGTGCGGGCAGCGACCAACGCGGTGGCGGTGGTCGATGGGCCGTCGACGGCGGTGCAGGGCCGGGCGGTGACCTTCGATGCCGCCCGCAGCCTGCCGGCGCCGCGCAGTCAGCTAGCGTCCTATCGTTGGAGCATCGTCTCCGGGCCGGCGGGCGGATCGCTGAGTTCTTCCTCGGCGTCGAGCACGCAGTTCATCGGCAACGCCGGCGACTACGTGCTGCGGCTGACCGTCACCGATACCCGCGGCACGGCCGACAGTTACGACTTCGCGGTCACCGTCGCCGGTTCGGGCGGAAGCGTCGGAGGCTCGGGCGGCGGTGGGGCCGTGGCACCGTGGTCGCTGTTCGCCGGCTTGGCGCTGTTGCTGTTGCGCCGGCGCTTCGGCACCTGAGGCGCGGCGCTGCGGCGAACGCCACGATCTCCGCCTGCGTGCCGGCGCCGCTCAGCTTCGGCGGCCGCAGCTGAGGCGGGAGGCCGCCGCGAAGGCGAGCCCGAGGACGCATCCGGCCAGCGCGCCGAGCAGGTGCGCCTGCGGCACGACGGGCGCGGCAAGCCATTCCGACTCGGGTGTCTGCGCGCCTGGTGGTAGCTCCAACGCGACCTTGATCCAACCCCCGATGAGCAACACAGCCGCGGCTAGCGTCGCGGGCACGGCGCGGCCTCGCATCGCGGCCGCGCCGTGAACGATGACGCTAGCGAAAAACAGCGCATGCAGCGCGCCCGAGGCTCCGCGGTACCAGCTGATCGACGGATACAGCAGCGCCATTCCGAGCGACACCGCCAGCGCGCCGAGCGCCAGTGCCAGCAGTTGCCGGCGGGCGTCGAACGCGTGCCGAAAAAGGGTGGCGAGCAGTAGCCAGGCGGCCGCGTTGACCAGCGCATGGGCCCAGTTCAAGTGCACCAGATGCGCGGTGAGCAGCCGCCACGGCTGCGCGGCGAGCAGCTCGCGCCGATACTCCAGGGCCGGCAGCCAAGCGGGCAGCGCCTGCAGTGCCAAGATCACCGCGGCGCCGAGCAGGGCGGCGACGAGCGCAGCGCGTCGGGGATCCGTCACAGCAGACATGTCGCAATGATGACCCGGTGATGAAGCGCGGCCACGGTTGCGATGGCGCTGCGAAAGCCGTGTCGCGCCCGACCTGCTTCGTATAATTCGCCACGTTTTCTCGCTGGCGCGCCCCGACGGCGCCGCCTCCTCCTCGATTTCCATTCCCCCTTCGATGAAAGTCAAGCTGCTTTCCGAACTGGCGGCGGCCAACGCGCTCGCCGGCAAGCGCGTGTTCATTCGGTCGGACCTGAACGTGCCGCAGGACGAGGCCGGCAACATTACCGAGGACACTCGCATCCGCGCCTCGGTGCCGGCGATCAAGATGGCGCTCGAAGGCGGTGCCGCGGTGATGGTCACTTCGCATCTGGGCCGGCCGAAGGAGGGCGAGTTCAAGCCCGAAGACTCGCTGGCGCCGGTGGCGAAACGGCTGGGCGAACTGCTCGGCCGCGAGGTGCCCCTGGTGGCCCACTGGGTCGACGGGGTGAAGGTCGCCCCGGGCGAGGTGGTCATGCTCGAGAACTGCCGCCTGAACAAGGGTGAGAAGAGCAACAGCGACGAGCTGGCCCGCAGGATGGCGAGCCTGTGCGACGTCTACGTCAACGATGCCTTCGGCACCGCGCACCGCGCCGAGGCGACGACGCACGGCATCGCCAAGTACGCGCCGGTGGCCTGCGCCGGCCCGCTGCTGGCGGCGGAGATCGAGGCGCTCGGCAAGGCGCTCGAGCAGCCGCAGCGGCCGCTGCTGGCGATCGTGGCGGGGTCCAAGGTGTCGACCAAGCTCACGATCCTCAATCACTTGGCGCAGAAAGTGGACCTGCTCGTCGTCGGCGGCGGCATCGCCAACACTTTCCTGCTCGCCGAGGGGATGAAGATCGGCAAGTCTCTCGCCGAGCCGGACCTCGTGCCCGAGTGCCGCAAGGTGATGCAGACCCTGGCCGCGAAGGGCGGCACGCTGCCGTTGCCGATCGACGTCGTGGTCGCAAAGGAGTTCAAGGCCGACGCCGAGGCGACGGTGCGCCGGTCGGACGACGTGCGCGACGACGAGATGATCCTCGACATCGGCCCGCAGAGCGCGCTTGCGCTCACCCGCGTGATCAACTCGGCCGGCACCATCGTTTGGAACGGGCCGGTCGGGGTGTTCGAGTTCGATGCCTTCGCCAACGGCACGCACCAGATGGCGCTGGCGATCGCCGAGGCCACGGCGCGCGGCGCGTTCTCGCTGGCCGGCGGCGGCGACACGCTGGCGGCGATCGCCAAGTACGGCATCGGCGACCGGATCAGCTACATCTCCACCGGCGGCGGCGCCTTCCTCGAATTCCTCGAAGGCAAGACGCTGCCCGCCATCGAGGTACTGCAGCAGCGCGCCGGAGGCTGAAGCCTGGGTTGCCCGTCGCGGCGCCTGCCTCGTCGCGGCGTGACGCTTGCCCGCGCCGCGCGGGCGCCGGCAACATCGACCTGCGGGCCGCGCTGAACGGCTCGCCACCGAGGAGGACGTGATGCTCCGCAGCACGAAGATCGTCGCCACCTTGGGGCCGGCTTCGAGCGATCCCGACGTCCTGCGCCGCATGCTCGCCGCCGGCGTCGACGTC
>CALGWX010000147.1 GCA_937936215.1 uncultured Burkholderiaceae bacterium
TCGGCTGCTGCCAGCCGACGAAGGTCAGGCCGGCCACCGAAGGTGGCGCCGCCACGCCCTGACACCACACCGGCAGCCCCGTGGCCAGCACGCCGGCGACGTCGCGCACCACGCCGTCGGTGACCAGCGCCGCCACGCCGCGCTTGCGCAGCCGCGCGCACAGGATGTCGCCGAAGATGCCGGCGTCCGTCACGCCCATCGCGTCGACCACCGCCACGCAGCCGGCGGGCATCGCCTCGATGGCGGCGCGAGTCGAGATCGGCGACGACCACGACTCCGGCGTGGCTAGGTCCTCGCGCGCCGGCACGAAGCGCAACGTGAAGGCGCGGCCAACGACGCGCGGCTGCTCCGGCCGCAGCGGCCGCGTGCCGCGCAGCCAAACGTTGCGCAGCCCCTTCTTCAGCAGGACCGTGGTCAGGGTGGCGGTCGACACGCCGGCCAGCTTCTCGACGATGGCCGGGTCGAGCGGTTGCGGTTCGACGTTCATCTCGGGCTCCTGATCGGGGCTGCGGGCGCTGCTCGCGGCGCGCGGGCGCCGCATAGCGCGGCGCGCGCGGGCGAGACGGCGAGGCGGCGATGCCGCCTCACTGGGGCAGGCCGGCACGCGGGCGAGACCATGAGGCGGCGCTCCGGCCTCACTGGGCCAGGCGGGCGCGCGGGTCGACACGCGCCAACCGCCGCAGCAGATAGTCGACTTCGGCGCGCGCGGCCGCGTCGAGCTTCGCGCCGGGTCGCCGCTGCGCGTCGCAGCCGATGATCCCGCGGCGCATCAGCACGTACTTGCGCACCGCCAGGCCCACCCCAGGCTGCTGCTCGTAGCGGATCAGCGGCAGATGGGCATCGAACAGGTCGTGCGCGGCGTCGCGGCTGCCGGCGGCGGCGAGGCGTACCACCTCGGCCAGCATGTCGGGAAAGCAGTAGCCGGTCATGGCGCCATCGGCGCCGCGCTCCATCTCGAAGTCGAGGAACAGGCCGCCGTTGCCGGTGAGGATCGCGATGTGCCGCATGCCGCCGTCGCGCTCGAAGCCGCGCAGCGCCGAGATCTTGGCCAGGCCCGGCCAATCCTCGTGCTTGAGCATCGCGCACGACGGGTTGTCCTGCACGATGCGGCGGATCACCGCCGGCGTCATCACCACCGAGAAGGTGAGCGGGTAGTCCTGGATCACGAAGGGCACGTCAGCGCCAATGGCCTCCGCCGCCTGCCGGTAGTAGCCGACGATCTGGTCGTCGGTGCGCAGCGTGTTCGGGGGCGCGATCATCACGCCGGCGGCGCCAGCGGCCATCGCCTCACGCGCCAGCGCGCGCATCGCCGCGAATCCGGGCGCCGTGACGCCCACCACCACCGGCACGCCAGCGCGGCGGATCACCCGCGTCGCCACGGCCAGCGCCTCGGCGGCGTCGAGCTTCGGCGCCTCGCCCATCTGCCCCAGCACGGTGATGCCGGTGGCGCCGGCGGCGACGAAGAAGTCGGTCATGCGGTCGATCGACACCTCGTCGATGCGGCCGTCGTCGAAAAAGGGCGTCGGCGCAATGACGTAGACGCCGCGGGCAGTGGCCAGGCTCATCGTTCGGGTCCGGTGGCAAACGAGGGCGGTTTGTACCACCGACGCGGCCCGCGCCGCGAAGACCGGCGACGTGCGACTCGCTCACCTCACCGAGCGCAGGGTCATGGAACCGCGCGGCTCGCCCGCTGTCTTCCCGAACGTCCGCCGGCCATTCGGATAATCATCAATCCAAACTTCCCTTCCCGGCCCGCCGCCATGGACGCCCTGTTGCTCGCGCGCATCCAGTTCGCCGCCAACATCACCTTTCACATCCTGTTTCCGACCATCAGCATCGCGCTGGCGTGGGTGCTGCTGTATTTCAAGCTGCGCTTCTCGCGCAGCGGCGACGCCAAGTGGATGGACGCCTACCGCTTCTGGGTCAAGGTCTTCGCGCTGACCTTCGCCCTGGGGGTGGTCAGCGGCATCACGATGAGCTTCCAGTTCGGCACTAACTGGCCCGGCTTCATGGAGCGGGTGGGCAACATCGCCGGGCCGCTGCTGGCCTACGAGGTACTGACGGCGTTCTTCCTGGAAGCCACCTTCCTGGCGATCATGCTGTTCGGCATCGGCCGCGTCTCCGATCGCATGCACACGCTGGCCACCGTGCTGGTGGCGGTGGGCACCTCGCTGTCGGCGTTCTGGATCCTGGTGCTTAACTCGTGGATGCACACGCCGGCCGGTTTCGAGCTGCGCGAGGGCGTGGCGCACGCGACCGACTGGTGGGCGATCGTCTTCAACCCGTCGATGCCGTATCGGCTGGCGCACATGCTGCTCGCCTCCGGGCTGACGGTGGCGTTCCTGATTGCCGGCATCGCCGCCTACCGCTGGCTGTGCGGCGACCGCACGCCGGCGGTGGCCGCCGAGCTGCGCACCGGCGCCTGGCTCGGCGCCATCCTGATCCCGGTGCAGATCGTCGTCGGCGACCTACACGGCCTGAACACGCTCGAGCACCAGCCGGCCAAGGTGGCGGCGATGGAGGGCATCTGGCAGACGGAGCGCGGCGCGGCACTGCGGCTGTTCGCGGTTCCCGATGGCGAGGCGCGTACCAACCACTTCGAGGTCAAGGTGCCGAACCTCGCCAGCCTGATCCTGACCCACGAATGGGATGGCGAGGTCCGCGGGCTCGACGAATTCAAGGGCGAGCATCCGCCGGTGGCGCCGGTGTTCTTCGCGTTCCGCCTCATGGTCGGCGTCGGCTTGCTGATGCTTGCGGTGTCGTGGTGGGCGGCGTGGGCGTTGCGCGGTGGCCGCGAGCCGACACCGGGGCTTGCCCGCACGCTGCTGGCGATGACCTTCTCCGGCTGGGTGGCGGTGTTGGCGGGCTGGTACGTCACCGAGATCGGCCGCCAGCCCTGGCTCGTTCACGGCGTGCTCTCGACCGCCGAAGCCGCCTCGGCCGTGCCGGGGCCGATCATCGCCTTCACGCTGGCGATGTACCTGGCGCTTTATCTGGCGCTGATCGTCGCCTACGTCTCGGTGGTGTTCTATCTGGCACGCAAGGCGGGCCAGCGCGAGGCTTCGCCTGCGCCCGTGCCGTCGGCACCACAGTTGCGCCATGCCTGATCTCGCCACTCCCGCCGGCTGGCTGCCGGTCGTCTTCCTGGTGCTGATGGGCGTGGCGATGCTCGTCTACGTGGTGCTCGACGGCTACGACCTCGGCGTCGGTATCCTGCTGCGCGGCGGCGCCGACGCCGAGAAGGACACGATGATCGCCTCGATCGGCCCCTTCTGGGACGCCAACGAGACGTGGCTGGTGCTCGGCGTCGGCATCCTGCTCACCGCCTTCCCGCTCGCGCACGGCGTGATCCTCACCTCGCTTTACCTTCCGGTAGCGCTGATGCTCGCCGGCCTGATCCTGCGCGGCGTGGCGTTCGACTTCCGCACCAAGGCGCAGGCGCACCACAAGGCCCTCTGGGACCGGGCGTTCTTCGGCGGCTCGCTGCTGGCCTCGGTGGCCCAGGGAGTGATGCTCGGGCTGACGATCGTCGGCTTCGCGTCGGGATGGCTGCCGTGGCTGTTTGCGCTGTTCATCGGCGCCTGCCTCGCCGCCGGCTACTCGCTGCTGGGCGCGACCTGGCTCATCATGAAGACCGAGGGCGAACTGCAGCGCAAGGCGGTGCGCTGGGCGCGCGCCAGCCTGTGGCTGACGGCGCTGGGCATCGCCGCGGTGTCGGTCGTCACGCCGCTGGTCAGCCCGCGCATCTTCGACAAGTGGTTCACGCTGACCACGCTGCCGCTGCTGGCGCCGATCCCGTTGGCCACGGCGCTGCTTTTCTTCGTCGTCGACCGCACGCTGCGACGGCTGCCGCTGCGGCTCGCGCAGGGCAATGAGTACGGGGCCTGGGTGCCCTTCGGCGCCACGGTGGGGATCTTCTTCCTCGCCTTCTACGGCCTGGCCTACAGCCTGTTCCCTTACCTGGTGGTCGACCGCATGACCATCTGGCAGGCGGCCGCGGCGCCGGAGTCGCTGATGATCATCCTCGTCGGCGCACTGTTCGTGCTACCGACCATCGTCGGCTACACGATCTACGCCTACCGGGTCTTCTGGGGCAAGACGCGCGCGCTCAGCTACGGCTGATCGGCGGGCCGCGTGCTGTCTCGGCGGGCGGCGAGGGTGCGGGCAGCGCCGTCGTACGGCGCTTGAAGCGGCGGCCCGGAACCTCGGCCGCTGGCCAGCCGCCCTAATGCGACCACCTTGCCCGGCAGTCACCAGGGCGGGCAGGTGCGAGGGTGCGAGGCCGGCGCCCGCCGGAAAGGCCCCCAAGTGATTTTTGCTGCGCCTGCCGATATCGCGGGCGGCCGCTGCCGGTCGTACCTTCTTTCGTAAGAGGCGGTGTGAGCAGCGTCTGGAGAGACGCAATCGCCTCCACCCGCTGCCGTTTGCGCCTTTCTCCGTAGGCAGCGTCTCGCCGCCGCCTCGCACCGCTGCCGAAGAGTTTCTTCGCATCCTCCACGGCCGGGCCGCGGCGCGTCGCGTTCGCGCCCGGCGGGCGATGTTGCGCGCGTAAACGAGAGGCCCTCGGCAAACCAACGGTTCGAGCACCCGGCGCGCGAATCGTCCGCCGATGCGCGGCCGTCGCACCCAGCGGCCACCTCTCGCCGCCGGCGCGAGCGCATCGTCCGGTCGCGAAGAGGGCCGCAGCCTCGCGTGCGCCGGCGCCGCTTCGCGCAGAATGCGCGCTCCCAACGCACCGCCCGCCGCCGAATGACCGCCGCCGTCGTCGCCATCTTCGTCGTGGTCTATCTCGGCATGATCCTCGGCGGCCTGCCGTTCCTGCAGCTCGACCGCACCGGCGTCGCACTGCTCGGCGCGATCGCGATCGTCGCCATCCGCGACCTGACGCCGCACGAGGCGGCCGAGGCGATCCACCTGCCCACGCTGCTGCTGCTGTTCTCCTTCATGGTGATCTCGGCGCAGATGCGGCTCGGTGGCTTCTACACCTGGGTCACGCGCGCCATCGCGGCGCTGCCGGTGGGGCCGCCGCTGCTGCTGGCGGCGGTGATCCTCGTGGTGGCGGCGCTGTCGGCCGTGTTCAGCAACGACGTCGTGTGCCTGGCCATCGCGCCGGTGCTCGCCGACGCCTGCCTGCGGCGCGGGCTCGACCCGGTGCCATTCCTGCTGGCGCTCGCCTGCGCCGCCAACATCGGCTCGGCCGCCACACTGATCGGCAACCCGCAGAACATGCTGATCGGCGAGGTGCTGAAGCTGCCCTTTGGCGGCTACTTCCTGGAGGCAATCGTGCCGGTGCTGCTGGGGCTGGCGGCGCTATGGCTCCTGCTGGCGTGGCAGACGCGCGGCCGCTGGCGCGCGCCGCAGCCCGCCGACGCGGAGGAGCTGGCGCGGCACGAGGCCGGCTATCCGCCGTTCGACGGCTGGCAGACCGCCAAGGGACTGGCCGTGGCCGCGGCGCTGATCGGCATCTTCCTGTTCACCGACCTGCCGCGCGACGTGGCGGCGCTCACCGGCGCCGGCCTGCTGCTGATGAGCCGCAAGCTGCACTCCACCCAGATGCTCGGCCAGGTGGACTGGGAGCTGCTGGTGCTGTTCATCGGCCTGTTCGTCGTCAACCACGCGCTGGAGCAGACCGGCGTCACGGCGCAGGCGGTGCAGTGGCTGGCGGCGCAGGGCTTCGCGCTCAGCGAGCCGGCGCCGATGTTCGCCGCCGCCTTGCTGCTGTCGAACGTGGTGTCGAACGTGCCCGCCGTGATGCTGCTGCTGCCAGCGGCGACCGAGCCGTTCTCGGGGCCGATGCTGGCGCTGGTGAGCACGCTGGCCGGGAATCTTTTCATCGTCGGCTCGATCGCCAACATCATCGTCGTCGACGCGGCGCGCAAGCAGGGCATCGCGATCGACTGGCGGCGTCACCTGCGCACCGGCCTGCCGGTCACGCTGGCCACGCTCGGCATCACCGCCGCGTGGTTCGGCTGGCGGACCGGAGCACTGGCCCTCTGATGGCGGCGCGAAGCCGGTTGCGCCGGCCGCCTCGGCCTAGAAGCTGACTTCGAAGCGCTGGCCCTTGAAACGCAGCACCGCCGACTTCGGCCGGATCTGCTCGAGTGTGAGGTCCGCGTTCAGGCGGTCGCCCTCACGCAGCAACCTCCCATCGATCAGGATGGAGCGGTCGGGCGCGCTCGCGGAGTAGATCGAGCCGCCGATGGCTAGCGGCGGCAGTTGCGCGCGGATGTCCTGCGGCAACTGGTCGCGCGCAACGACCGCCGGTTCCGCCGGCGCCGAGTCGAGGGAACTGGCCGCCGCCGAGGCCGCCGCAGCGACGCGGCTCGAAGGAGGGCCTTTCTGGGCCGTGGCGGCCGAGGGCCAAGGGGCGGGCTCGGCGATCGGCTGCGGCCGAGCAGGTTCGCGCACCGTCGGCGCAGCGGGTGGCTGGGGCGGCTGCGCCGCGGGAACCGCGACGGAAGCGCTGGGAGCCGCGGCCGAACGGGGAACGGGTTGCTGCGCGGGCGCCGGCGCAAGCGGGGCCGGCGCGCCTGCCGCGGCCGGCGACGCGTTCGGCCTTGCCGTGACGGATGCCGAATCGCGTTGCAGCCACCCGTACGCGGCTGCGATCAGTAGGGCCAGGCCGAGGGCTGCGCCGAGCATCCACGGCCAGCGCGCCGAGGGGCGGGCCGGCAGCGCAGGCAGCGGCGCCGGCTGCGCGTGCAGGCCGGGGACGGCACCGCGCTCGCGCTCGGCGTCGGCTCGCCGCAGGGCGTCGAGGATCAGCGACACCGTCAGCGCTCCGCCAACCGGGGCTCGTCGATACCGACGGCGCGGTTCAACGCCATCAGCGTCACCGGCCCGGCGATGCCGTCCGAGGGCAGCCCCTGCGTGAGCTGGAAGGCGTGGATCCAGCCCTTCAGCGCCGCGTCGTCGAACGCCGCCGCGGGCGGCGCCTCGCCGCGCGCCGCGGCCAGTTGCCGCGCCAGCCAGGTGGCCGACGGTCCGACGCGGCGGTCGCCGATCGCACCGGCGTAATCCGGCGGCGCGCGCCAGAGCGTGGCGAACTCGCCGCGCCAGTAGTCGGCCAGCGCCAGCAGCGGCACCGTGCGCGGTGCACCGTCGATCATCAGCGTGGCGCTGTCGGCCGACAGGCCGGCGAGCATCGCGAACGCGGCGCGGCCGTAGGCGTCGCGCAGCGTCAGCACGACCGGGCGATCGAGCTGCCGGATCAGCGCCAGCGTGCTGCGCGCGGTGCGAAAGCACTGCAGCTGGTGTCGACGCGCGGCAGCGCAGGGATCGCCCGCGGCAGCGAGGTCGAGGTTCCACGCCCGCGCCAGCTCGCGCCAGGCGGCGCGCTCGGCGCCAACCAGCGACTCGAAGCCGGTGGCGAGGTCGAAAGGTGCGGCCGCCGCCTCGGCAGCCGGGACTGGCCCGTCGGGCGCGGCCAACGCATCGCTTGCCGCAGCGGAGGCCACCGCTTGCGCCGGTGCGGCGGCAAGCACCGCCACGGGGCTCGAATCGGCCGGCGCGCCATCACGGGCGGCTGGCTCGCCATCGGCGGCGCGCTTCGGGCTCGGGTCGGACTCCGCGGCCAGCGCCGCCGGCGGCC
>CALGWX010000148.1 GCA_937936215.1 uncultured Burkholderiaceae bacterium
GCGGTTGCGAGCAGATATCTCGCTTTCATTTTGACCTCCCGAATGGGCCTTTCGACCCTGTCGGCGGCAAACTGCCCGGAAGGAGGTCCCTGTGGCTAGGGAGGTCGATCGGCGGGTCGCGCGCCGCCTCATTGCAATCTACGCGCGCAAGTTGCCCGAGCTTTCACCCAAGTCAACCGGTGGCGAGAAAAACCATCCCGGTCCCATCACGGAGCGAGTTCGACGCGGCGCAGCCCGTCGCTAGTTGCCGCTAGATAACCGCCGCGGACCGGCGCGCCGGCGGCGGTGTCGAAGTCCCAGTTCGGCAGCACCCAGCGCTCTGCCGGCGCGCCGTCGAGCGCAAAGCGGTGCACCGCCGGCCGGTGCGTGTGGCCGTGGATCAGCAGCGTGAGACCCGCAGCGCGCAGGGCGCGGTCGACCTCGGCGGGCGTGACGTCCATGATGTCGATCGCCTTGGCCTGCTTGCCCGCCTCGCTTTGCGCCCGCGCCGCCCCCATGAAGGCGAGCCGCGCCGCCCGCGGGCCGGCGAGGAACTGACGCTGCGTGGCGGCCTGCCGCACCGTGGTGCGGAAGCGCATGTACTCGACGTCGCGCGTGCACCAGGCGTCGCCATGGGAAAGCAGCACCTGGCGGGCGCCGAGCGTGGCCACGCAGGGGTCGGCGAGCAGCCGCGCGCCGGTGGCGCGCAGGAAGCCGGCGCCAAGCAGCAGGTCGCGGTTGCCGTGCATCACGTACACCTGCACGCCGCCGTCGCTGAGCCGGCGCAGCGCCGCCGCGACCTGGCGCGACACCTCGTCGTCGTCGGCGTTGAGAGTGTCGTCGCCGACCCAGTACTCGAACAGGTCGCCGAGGATCAGCAGCTCGGCGTGCGCGGCGGCCTCCTCGGCGCAAAAGCGCAGGAAGCGCGCCAGCGTGGCCGGCGCGCCGGCACTCAGGTGCAGGTCGGAGATGACGAGCGCGTCGCGCAGCGTCACCGTGGCTAGCCCCGCGAGCTCGATGGGCAGCGGATCGCCGGCGAGCAGGCTGCCTGAATGGTCCGCCTGGCCAGGCGTCGCCGCCGCCGTGCCGAGCGGATCCGCCGGCGCACCAGTCATCGCGGTGGCCCGCGCTAGTCGGGCAGCACCTCGGCGCGCTCGATCACCACGTCCTGCAGCGGCACGTCAGCGTGCATGCCGCGGCGGCCGGTGGCCACCGCCTTGATGTGGTCGACCACCTCCGTGCCCTCGGTCACCTTGCCGAAGACGCAGTAGCCCCAGCCCTGCGCCGTCGGTGCCTTGTGGTTGAGGAAGTCGTTGTCGGCGACGTTGATGAAGAACTGCGCCGTGGCCGAGTGCGGATCGGAGGTGCGCGCCATCGCGATCGTGTAGCGGTCGTTGCGCAGGCCGTTGTCGGCCTCGTTGGCCACCGGCGCGCCGGTGGGCTTCTGCTTCATCCCCGGTGCGAAGCCGCCGCCCTGGATCATGAAGCCGTCGATGACGCGGTGAAAGATCGTGCCGTCGTAGTGGCCGGCCTTCACGTAGTCGAGGAAGTTGGCGACCGTCTTCGGCGCGCGCTCAGCATCGAGCGCGATCGTGATCGGGCCAAAGCTGGTGTGCAGGCGGACCATGGCTGCTCCTGGTGAGATGGACCTACGGGACAATCTTCGCCGAACGGATCACCACCGGCGTGACCGGCACGTTCTGGTGCCCGCCGCGGCTGGCGGTGTCGACCTTGCGGATCTTGTCGACGACGTCCATGCCGGCAACGACCTTGCCGAAGACCGCGTAGCCGTTGCCGTCCGGGTTGGGATAGTCCAGCCGCGGGTTGTCGACGACGTTGATGAAGAACTGCGAGGTTGCGGAGTCGGGCACGGCCGTGCGCGCCATCGCGATCGTCCCGCGCTCGTTCTTCAGGCCGTTCTTGGACTCCAGCGGGATCGGCGGCCGGGTCGGTTTCTGCGCCATCTCCGGCGTGAAGCCGCCGCCCTGGATCATGAAGCCGTCGATGACCCGGTGAAAGATCGTGCCGTCGTAGTGCCCCGCCTTCACGTAGTCGAGGAAGTTGGCCACCGTCTTCGGGGCCTTGTCGGGCTCCAGCTGCACGGTGATGTCGCCGAGGCTGGTGGCCAGCAGCACGCGCGGCGCGGCGGCCTTCTCCTGCGCGTCGGCCCCAGCCGCGAGCGCGACGGCGCCCGTGGCGGCGAGGGAAAGAATGAGGCGGCGGGATCGGGAGATCATCGGGGTCCTTCGCAAAAGAGGATCTGGAGGTTTAGCGCGGCTGGCGCAGCCGGTTGGCCAGCTCGCGCGTGGCCTCGAGCTTCGGCCCGGCGGTGCGGTGGTTCGGGTCGAGTTCGAGCGCCCGCCCGTAGGCGGCCTGCGCCATCGACAGATACAGGTCGCCAAGGTTCTCGTAGGCGGTGACGTAATTCGGCGCCGCCTGCAGCGCCTGCAGCAGCAGCCGCTGCGCGGACTCATAGCGGCCCTGCGCGGCCTGGATCACGGCGAGGTTGTTGTACGGCTCCGGCAGTTCCGGGAACTCCTGGATCAGGCGCTCGAAGACGAGCGTGGCCTCGACCGTCTTGCCCTGCTCGGCGAGGATCACGCCGCGCATGAAGCGCACCTGCGCATCGCGCGGGTTGTCCTTCAGGCGCGCTTCGGCGCGGGCCAGCGCCTCCTCGGTGCGGCCCGCCTTCATCAGTTCGGCGATCTGCGCGGCCGCGCTCGGCGGCGCCGGCGGCTTCTGCGCTCCCGCTGGCGCGCCAAGCAGCAGCGCGACGACGGTGGTGACGAGGGCGGTTGGCTTGAAGTTCACGCGTTGCGGTCAGCGGGCGGCGCCGCAACCGTGCGGCGGACTGCCCGTGCACGAC
>CALGWX010000149.1 GCA_937936215.1 uncultured Burkholderiaceae bacterium
AAATCAGCCGCGGGCCCCGCGTTCTTCCGAAGCGGGAAATCGGAGTCTGACCCCGATTTCCGTCCGCTCGGCGCTGTACCTGCTGGTGCTGACGGTCACGGTGATCCCGTGGGCGTTCGTGGTGCTGGCCGCCTATGTTCGGCCGGTGAGCGTGCGCTACCGGCTGTGCACGATGTGGACGCGCTTCGCGATCCTCGCCGCGCGGCGGATCTGCGGCATCACCTGGCGCGTCGAGGGCTGGGAGAACCTGCCGGCCACACCGTCGATCTTGCTGCCGAAGCACCAGTCGACGTGGGAGACGTTCTGGCTGCCGTCGTTCCTGCCGCACCCGCTGACCTTCGTCTACAAGCGCGAACTGCACCTGGTGCCGTTCTTCGGCTGGGCGATGGCGTCGCTGCACATGATCAACATCGACCGCAGCCGCGGCCAGGACGCCTTCGAGCAGGTGGTCACGCAGGGCGAGCAGCACCTGCGCGACGGCTGGTGGATCGTGATCTTCCCCGAGGGCACGCGCACCCGGCCCGGGGCCACGCCGCGCTACAAGACCGGCGGCGCGCGGCTCGCGGTGCGCACCGGCACGCCGGTGGTGCCGATCGCCGTGAACAGCGGTGAGGTGTGGCCGCGCCGCGCCTTCCTGAAGGTGCCCGGCGAGGTCACCATCAGCATCGGCCCGCCGATCTCGCCCGAGGGCCGCACGGCCGACGAGGTGAACGCGCTCGTGGAATCGTGGATCGAAACGGAGATGCGCCGCCTCGCCCCGCACCGCTATAGCGGGCCCTACGTTCCCGCCGGTCGCCTCGGCCCGCGCGAGCGCAACAGCTCCACCGCCGCGCTTTGAAGCCCTCCCCTGCCACCGACGCCCGGCAACTCGCGCTTGCCTTCGACGCGCCGGCCGCCGTGCCGGCGCACGACGGAGGCGCGGCGCCACGCGAACCGCGGCACGCGCCAGTCGGGCAGCCGCCGATCCGCTATACGCTGCGGCGCGCTCGACGCCGCTCGATCGGCTTCACCATCGACGATCGCGGCCTGACCGTGGCGGCGCCACGCTGGGTCAGCGTCGCCGAGATCGAAGCGGCGATCGCCGAGAAGGAGCGCTGGATCCGCCGTAAGCTGGCCGAGTACCGCGAGTGGCAGGCGCGCCAGCCGCTGCGGCGCGTGCACTTCGGCGACGGCGGCCAGTTGCTGGTGCTCGGCGCGCCGGTCACGCTGCGGCTGCGCCCCGACGTCGAGCGCACGCAGCGCGTCGGCGCCGAACTGCACTTGGCGCTGCCGCCGCACGCTGGCGAGCCGCAAGTCCGCGATGCCGTCCACGCCTGGCTGAAGGCCGAGGCGCGCCGCATCCTCGGCGAGCGCCTGCGCGTGCTGGCCGCGCGGCAGCCGCGGCAGCCGCGCTCGTGGTCGCTGTCGTCGGCGCGCTCGCAGTGGGGCGCGTGCACGCACGACGGGCACATCCGGCTGAACTGGCGGCTCGTCCACTTCTCGCCGTCGGTGATCGACTACGTCGTCGCGCACGAACTGGCGCACCTGCGCGAGCTGAACCACAGCGCGCGCTTCTGGCAGGCGGTCGGCGAGCTGTTGCCCGGGTTCGAGTCCGCGCGCGACGAGGTCAAGAAGCTCGATCTGGCCGCGCTGCCGATATGACTCGCGCTCTTGTCCCGTGGTAGATCTCGGCTGACACCACCGCAGCCCATCCTGGACTACGCTGCGCGACCTGACAGAACGACCGCAAGAGGCATCGACATGCGAATCCTGCACACCATGCTGCGTGTCGGCGACATGCAGCGCTCGATCGACTTCTACACCTGCGTGCTCGGCATGCAGCTGCTGCGCACCACCGACCGGCCGGAGCAGAAGTACTCGCTCGCCTTCGTCGGCTACGGCGACGAGCGCAGCAACGCCGTGCTGGAGCTGACCTACAACTACGGCGTCGAGCGCTACGACCTCGGCACCGGCTTCGGCCACATCGCCATCGGTGTCGACGACGTCTATGCCACCTGCGAGAGGATCCGCGCCGCCGGCGGCAACGTCACCCGTGAGCCGGGGCCGGTGAAGGGCGGCACGACGGTGATCGCGTTCGTCACCGATCCGGACGGCTACAAGATCGAGCTGATCCAAACCGGCCCGTAAGCGCCCTGCGGCCACCTATCAAGGGGCAGGCGCACGCCGGCGCCGGCCGCGGCCGCCCGGCGGCGTGGGCCGAGCCGCCATAGCCGACGCGTTCGGTCGGCCCCGGTTATGCGCGGCTTCCGCGATCAGCCCGCCACGGCCCGGGCCAAGGCCACGAACGCCTCGACCGGCAGCGTCTCGGCGCGCGCGCCGGGATCGACGCCGCAGCCGCGGACCGCCGCCTCGTCGAGCAGCGCCGCCAGCGCATTGCGCAGCGTCTTGCGCCGCTGGCCAAAGGCGGCGGTGACGATGCGGGCGAACACCGCTTCGTCCACCGCCGGCATCTCTTCCGCCGGCCTCGGCACGAGGCGGACGATCGCCGAGCTGACCTTCGGCGCCGGCGAGAACGCGCCGGGCGGCACGACGAACAGCCGGCTGGCGCGGTAGCGGAACTGCAGCATCACCGACAGGCGGCCGTAGTCGCGGCCGCCGGGCGCGGCGACGATGCGATCGACGACCTCTTTCTGCAGCATGAAGTGCTGGTCGCGCACACGCGCGGCGATCGGCAGCAGCGCGAACAGCAGCGGCGTGGAGATGTGGTACGGCAAATTGCCGACGATGCGCAGCGGGTGCGGATCCTCGGCGGCCAGCCGCGCCCAGTCCAGATGCAGGGCATCACCCTCGATCAGGTACAAACGGTCGACGCCGAAGCGGCGCTGCAGACGTGCCGCCAGGTCGCGGTCGATTTCCACCGCCGTGATGCACCCGGCGCGCTCGACGAGCGGCGCGGTCAGCGCGCCGAGGCCCGGCCCGATCTCGACGATGCGCTCGCCGGGCCGCGGGTCGATCGCGCCAACGATGCGATCGATGTAGTGCGCGTCGTGCAGGAAGTTCTGCGAGAAGCGCTTGCGGGCGCGGTGCCCTTCCATCAGCGCGCAGCGGTCTCGCGGCGGTGCCACCACTCGCGGAATTCGCGGCAGCGGCCGTCGGCGCCGAACCGCGCGGCCAGCACCCCGTCGAGCTCGACGAAGGCGCCGTCGCGCACGCGCACGAAGGTGGCCTGCCAGCGCGCGGTGCCGGTGTCGCCGTCGATGGCGACCGGTTGCGCGGCGAAAGTCACCTGGCGCTGGCCGTCCTGCGCGCCTTCGGTCCAGTAGCGGCGTATCGCGTCGTGGCCGACCAGCGGCGGATCGAACGGCGTCTCGTGGTAGGCCGCATCGGCGGTGAACAGGTGGACCGCCGCCTGCGGATCGCCGTCGATCCACGCCTGGCCGTAGCGGCGCAGCCAGTCGGCGAAGGCGGCGGGCGTGATCACGCGCGCGACAGCTCGTCGGCCAGCGCCAGCGCCGCCTTCATGCTGCCGGCGTCCGCGGTGCCGCCGCCGGCCAGATCGAGCGCCGTGCCGTGGTCGACCGACGTGCGCACGATCGGCAGCCCCAGCGTGACGTTGACGCCATGGCCGAAACTGGCGTGCTTGAGCACCGGCAGGCCCTGGTCGTGGAACATCGCCAGCACGGCGTCGAAGCGCGAAAGCATCGTCGTGACGAACAGCGTGTCGGCGGGCAAGGGGCCGTCGGCGTCGATGCCGCGCGCGCGGGCCGCTACCACCGCCGGGGCGATGACGTCGATCTCCTCGCGCCCGAGATGGCCGCCCTCGCCCGCGTGCGGGTTGAGGCCGGCCACGCCGATGCGCGGGCGCTCGATGCCGAAGCGCCGCCGCAGGTCGCCGTCGAGCACATCCAGCGTGGCCGCCAGCAGCGCGGCGGTGATCGCGGCGGGCACCCGCGCCAGCGGCAGGTGGGTGGTGGCGAGCGCCACCCGCATGCCGCCGCCGACCAGCATCATCACCACGTGCGGCGTGCCCGTGCGCTCGGCCAGGTACTCGGTGTGGCCGGTGAAGGGGATGCCCGCGTCGTTGATGACCCCCTTGTGCACCGGCGCGGTAGCCATGGCGCGGAAGGCGCCGCTGCGGCAACCCTCGATCGCGGCATCGAGCAGGCGCAGCACGTAGCCGGCGTTGCCCGCATCGAGCCGACCCGGCGCCGGCGGCGCTTCGCAGGGGACGTGCTGCACGGCCACGTGCGCGGGCAGCGGCCAGGGCACGCGGACGGCGGCGGCGGCCGCGCGCAGCAGCGCCTGGTCGCCGATCAGCACGGTCGGAAAGGCCGCGGCGGCGGCGGCGGCGACCGCGATCTCCGGCCCGATTCCGGCCGGCTCACCGGTGGTAACGGCGATCGGCGCGTGGGTCATCGGCCGTCAGCCGCAGGCGCCGCCGCGATCACGATCGGTGGCGGCCCGGGCAACGGCCTGCGGGCGGCCTTGCCAGGCGCCGCCATCGCGGCCGGCGATCGTGGCTCAAGCATCGTCGAGCCGGTACTCGACGTACGTCCGGTCGCGCAGCTGGCGGATCCACTCCAGGTAGGCCTCCTCCGCCTTGCGCTCGCGCAGCGCCATACGCGCCATCAGCCGCTGCCGCTCGACCGGCGATGCCTCGGTTCGCCGCTCCAGCACCTGGATCAGGTGCCAGCCAAAGGGCGTGGCCACCGGCGGGCTGACCTCGCCGGGCTTCAGCAGCGCCATCGCGCGCTCGAACTCCGGGACGGTGTCGCCGGGATAGATCCAGCCAAGCTCTCCGCCGCGCGTGGCCGTCGAGTCCACCGAGTGCAGCCGCGCCAGCTGGCCGAAGTCCTGGCCGCCCTTGACGACGCGCTCGCGCAGGTCGTTCAGCCGCCGCAACACCTCGGCCTCGGGTGTCAGGTCCGACACGCGCAGCAGGATGTGCCGCACGCGCGTCTGCTCCACCGGCCCACTGGCGAGCCTGCCCTCGGTGGCGTCGCGCCGGCCGAGCAGCTTCAGGATGTGAAAGCCGCCTGGGCTGCGCACCAGCGGCGCCAGTTCGCCCGGCTTGACGTCCTTGATCGCCTCCAGGAACAGCGTCGGCAGCCGCTCCGCCGTGCGCCAGCCGAGCGAACCGCCGGCGAGCGCCTCCGGAGCCGCCGAGTTGCTCGCCGCCAGGCGCGCGAAATCGGCGCCGCCGCGCAGCTGCGCGATCAGCTCCTCGGCCTGGCGGCGCGTGGCCTCGATGCGCTCGGTCGAGGCGTTGTCGGGCACCCGCAGCAGGATCTGCGCGATGTGGTACTCGACGGCGCGCGGCGCCACGCCCGCCTGCTCGGCAAGGAAGTTGTCGATCTCGCCCTCGGAGACCTGGATGCGGGCGTCGACCTCGCGGTCGCGCAGGCGCGAGATGATGATGTCGTCGCGCACCTCGCTGCGGAAGCGCGCGAACGACATCCCCTCCTTCTCCAGCCGCTCGCGGAACTGCTGCAGCGTGAGCCCATTTTGCTCGGCGATCCTCGCCACCGCGGCGTTGACGGTGGCGTCGTCGACGCGCACGCCGGTCTCGCGCGCGAGCTGAATCTGCGCCCGGTCGACGATCATCCGCTCCAGCACCTGCCGCCGCAGCACCGCCGGCGGCGGCGGCTGGATGTTCTGCTGCCGCAGCTGCGCCTGCGCGATGCGCACCCGCGCCTCCAGTTCGGAAAGCGCAATCGCCTCGTCGTTGACCACTGCCACCACGCGGTCGAGCGGCACCGCCGCCGGGGCGCCGCCCTGCGCCAGCGCCGCTGATGCCGTCGCCAGCGCGAAAACGGCCGCGACACGTTGCAGCAGTCGCATGCAGTTACTCATAGTCCTCGAAACGCTCGAACGTGGCCTGCCGGGGATCGACCGGCTGATAGCCGGGAATGCTACGCCGCAGCTGGTCCACCAGTCCGGTGCCGATCGAGGCGACGCCGTTCAGCTGCAGCTGGAACAGCAGCGACGTCGTCGGCGACTGGCCCACCGTCACGAAACTCGTGACCACCACCCGCGCCGCCCAGCACGCCTCGCGATACTCGACGCCACCGAGCAGCTCGACCCAGGTGCGGTCGCGCAGCGAGTAGTTGACGCGGCCGACACCATACCAGCGCGCCGCCAGCGGCCACTGGCCGGCGAGGTCGATCTGCTCGATCTCGTCGATCTTGTAGCGGTAGGCCGCGCTCAGCAGCGAGCCCGGGCGCGGCTGCCAGCGCAGCGCCGCGGCGGCGCGCACCAGCTTGCTCTCCAGCGTCGAGTGCTGCACCAGCACGTCGGCAAACCAGCCGCGCGCGATCGTGCCGCGCAGCTCCAGGAGCAGGTCCGACTCGGTATCGGAGCGCGGCGCCACGCCGGGCAGCGTCACGCGGTCGGACGCAAAGTAAAAGCGCTGGCCGATCGCCGCCCGCAGCCGCTCGGCGCCGGTGGCGTGGTCGATGACGCGCCCCACCAGCGCCGCCGTCAGCTGGTTGGACTCGTTAATGCGGTCGTTGCCGGAGAAACGGTTCTCGCGGAAAAGCTGCGTGAAGTTGAAGTCCGCCACCGCGGTGTCGAACACGGGCAGCCCGGCCTGGTCGCGAAACGGCACGTAGGCGTAGAACAGGCGCGGCTCCAGCGTCTGCACCGTTGCCTCGCCGAACCACTTGGCGTCGCGCTCGAAGACCAGGCCGCCGTCGACCGAGGCGATCGGCACGCCGCGGCTGGGCCGCTGCGCGGGGGCGCCGGCCGGCGCGTCGAGCTCATACCAGGTGGCGTGCCACTGCACCCTCGGCACGAGGAAGTAGCCGGGCGCGCGCAGCCCGTAGGACAGCATCGGGTTCGCCAGGAAGCGCCAGCCGGTGCGCAGGGTCGGATGCTCGAAGCGCGTCGCGTCCGCCACCACCCCGGCGTCGAACCCGCCCGTGCGCGGCAGCGCCGCGCTGAACGCAAACTGCGGCACGCGCTCGTGCGGCGGCACCACCGGCGCGCCCGGAATCTGCAGCGTCTGGTTCTGCTCGATGCGCGCCAGCGCGCTCCACCACGGCTGCGCGTACCTCAGGAACGCGACCTGCGGCAGCACCACGCGCGACGACGCCGCGATGCTGCGCGAGAAGTCGGACAGCACCAGGTCGTCGGAGACACGGTTGTAGTGGACGCCGCCGGTCAACCCGGCGCCGTTGTCATACTGGTGCCGCAGCGCCAGGTAGCTGCGCGATTCGCCGCTGAGCCGGTCGTTCGGCACCAGGTCGTATTCGACCGTGCCGCCGAAGTTCGGCTCGAGATAACGGAACTCGCTGCCGAGCAGCAGCCCGCGCTTGGTCATCAGCCGCGGCGCGATCGTGGCGTCGCGGTTCGGCGCGATGTTCCAGTAATACGGCACCGTCGCCTCGATGCCGAGCTTGCTGTTGATCCCGAACGACGGCGTCAGCAGCCCGCTGCGGCGGCGGTCGCCGAGCGGAAACTGGAAGTACGGCGAGGCCAGGATCGGCACGCCCTGGAAGACGACCGCGGCGCCGCCGCCCACACCGAGCTCGTCGTCGCGATAAAGCGTCAGTTCGCGGGCGCGGATCCACCACGAGTCGTCGCCAGGCGCGCAGGTGGTGTAGACAGCGTCGGTCGGGCGGACGCGGTCCCCCCCGAGGAACTCGATCCGCCGCGCCGTGCCGCGGCCGCCGTGCGGCGCATAGGTGAAGCCGACGTCGGGCATGGCGCCGGTGCGCGCGTCAAGCTTCAGCGCCAGGCTCGGTCCGAAGACCGCCACGCCGTCGCGGAACAGGCGCACGTTGCCGACCGCCTCCAGCTCGTCGGTGGCCACCGTATAGGTGATGCGGTCGCCGCGCAGCACCGTGCCGCCGCGTCGCACCTCGGCCTCGCCTTCGAGGGTCACCCGCTCCTGCACTTCACCCGCGAGCGTGCGCGCGCGCGCGAACGCGCTGCCCTCCGCCGGCGCGCCGCCGCGGCCGGCGCCAAGCGCGCGCTCCAGCTTCAGTTGCGGCGGCTGCCCCTGCGCGGCGGCGGCCGCGAGCAGCAGCCCGATCGCGGCAACGAGCGGTCGGCGCAACAGCAGCAAGCGACGGGATGGCGGCGGCAAGCGATGGTCGCGTCAAACGTGGCGAGCCCCGCGTGAGCGGGCGCAACGCACCCGCCGCGGCACGGGCGCAGGCCGCCGCGAGCGCTCGCCAGCCGCCGTCGCGGATCGACCGGCACCAGGCGATGGCGCAAGTCCGACATGCCCGCACCCGGAGCGCCGCGGCGGCGCATGCAGCGTCCGATGCGGCGC
>CALGWX010000150.1 GCA_937936215.1 uncultured Burkholderiaceae bacterium
TGATCCACGCCATGGGCGGCGAGCAGGACATCCGCAAGATGGGCGCGCTGGCGAAGAAGATCCCGATCACCTTCGCCACCTTCGCGATCGCCACCGCGGCGATCGCGGGGCTGCCGCCGCTGTCGGGCTTCTTCTCCAAGGACGAGATCCTGTGGTTCGCCTACGGCAGCAGCTTCGGCGGCGGGCCGTGGCTGCTGGTGATGGCCAGCGCCACCGCGCTGCTCACGGCCTTCTACATGTTCCGCCTGCTTTGGCTGACCTTCTTCGGCAGCCCGCGCATGGACGAGGAGGTCAAGCACCACATCCACGAGTCACCGTGGTCGATGACCGGCGTGCTGATCGTGCTGGCGCTGCTGGCGGCGCTCGGCGGCTTCTTCTCGATCCCGCACTTCCTCGAGCCGTTGCTGCCGCTGCCGGCGATCCGGCCGGAGGCCGAGTCCTTCCACGGGGCGCTGGTGGCCATCGCCATTGGCCTCGGCGTCGGCGGCCTGCTGCTGGCGGCGTACTTCTACGGCAACGACGGCGCCCGCGCCGCGCGGCTGGCGCCGAGCTTCGAGCCGATCCACCGGCTGCTGTCCGCCAAGTACTACGTCGACGAGCTGTACGAGGCGGTGCTGGGCCGGCCGCTCATCTGGATCTCGGAGAAGGTCTTCCTGCGCATCGGCGACCGCTTCCTGATCGACGGCACGCTCGACGGGCTGGCCTCGCTCGCCAGCCGCGGCGCCGGCCGCCTGTCGAAGATCCAGACCGGCAACCTGCACCTGTACACGTTCCTGGTGCTGGCCGGGATCGTCGGGGCGCTGATCTGGAGCTGGCGCAATGGCTGACGCGCTTCTGCTCAACGTCGTGCTGTACCTGCCCCTCGTGGGCATCGCGCTGATCGTCGCCCTGCCGGCGGACGCCGACGAGCGCGTCCGTTCCTGGTCGTTCGGCGTGATGCTGGCGCAGTTCGTGATCACGGCTTTCCTGTACCTGCGCTTCGACCCGGCGGTGGCCGGGCTGCAGGCGGAAACGAACCTGCCGTGGATCGCCGACTGGGGCGTTTACTACCGCATCGGGCTGGACGGCTACAACATCCTGCTGGTGCTGCTCACCGCCTTCCTCGGGCCGCTGGTGGTCGCCGGCGCGTTTTCGGCCATCCAGAAGGACGTGAAGCTCTTTTACTCGATGGTGTTCTTCATCCAGTTCGCGATGCTGGGCACCTTCCTGGCGCAGGACCTGCTGCTGTTCTACATCTTCTGGGAAACGATGCTGATCCCGATGTTCCTGATCATCGGCATCTGGGGCGGCGAGCGGCGTATCTACGCGACGCTGAAGTTCGTGCTGTACACCGCCTTCGGCTCGATCCTGATGCTGGCGGCGCTGATCTACGTCGTGTGGTCGCACTACGTGGACACCGGCAGCCTGTCCTTCGCCTTTGCCGATCTGTTCGGCACGCGGCTGTCGGTCACCGAGCAGGGCTGGCTGCTGGCGGCCTTCGCGCTGTCGTTCGCGATCAAGGTGCCGATGGTGCCGCTGCACACCTGGCTGCCGGATGCGCACGTCGAGGCGCCGACCACGGGCAGCGTGATCCTCGCCGGCGTGCTGCTGAAGATGGGTACCTACGGCTTCATCAAGCTCGGCTTCCCGCTGTTCCCGGAAGCGTCGCAGCTGGCGATGCCGATCGTGATGGCCTTGGCGGTCGTCAGCATCGTCTACGGGGCGTGCCTGGCGCTGGTGCAGACCGACATCAAGAAGATCATCGCCTACTCGTCGATCAGCCACCTCGGCTACGTGATGCTGGGGCTGGCGAGCCTGGATCTCATCGGCATTCAGGGCGCGATCATCCAGATGGTCAGTCACGGCCTGACCGCGGCCGGCCTGTTCCTGATGGTCGGCATGATCTACGAGCGCTGCCACACGCGCGACCTCGCCGCCTACGGCGGGCTGGCGAAGGTGCTGCCGGTGTACTCGGTGTTCTTCATGATCCTGACGCTGGCCGCCATCGGGCTGCCGACCACCAGCGGCTTCACCGGCGAGTTCCTGGTGCTGATGGGCGCCTTCACGGCCGCCTGGCCGCAGCACCTAGCCGGCGATTCGACGGCGCTGGTGTGGGCGGTGATCGCGGTCTCCGGCGTGGTGCTGGGGGCGCTGTACATGCTGTGGCTGGCGCAGCGGCTGCTGTTTGGCACCACCAAGGTGCCGCACGGGCCGGTGGCGGACCTGAACACGCGCGAGAAGCTGATCCTCGCCGTGCTGCTGGTGCCGGTGTTTTGGATCGGCCTGGCGCCCGCTGAGCCGATGCGCAAGACGGAAGCCGCGGCGCTGCACTTCCAGCGCCTGGTGGCGGGGCCACAGGCGACCGCGACGGCCGCCCTGCCACCGCTGCCGCGCCGCGCGGAGGCGCCGCGATGAACTGGACCTTACTGCTGGTGGCGATGTCGCCCGAGCACTTGCTGCTCGCCGGCATGATCGTGCTGCTCGTCATCGACATCGCCTCCGACCGGCCGCGCGGCCACCTGCCGGTGGCGCTCGCCGCCGTGATCGCTGCCACCGCCGTTGCCGCGGCGCTGGCGATCGCCGGCTATGCGGCGGCGCCGTTTCCGGGGCAGCTCTCGGTCGATTCGTCGGCCTTCGCCGCCAAGGCGATCCTGCTGGTGCTGACGATCCCCGTCCTGCTGCTGGCGCGCGACGACTTTCCGAATGGGCCGCTTTACGAACTGGTGCTGGCGTCGGTCTATGGCGCCTGCCTGATCGTCTCGGCCGACAGCTTCCTGACGCTGTTCCTCGGCCTGGAGCTGATGTCGATACCGGTCTATGTGCTGGTGCTGCTCGGCCTGCGGCGGCCGGAGGCGACCGAGGCGGCGCTCAAGTACCTGATCCTCGGCGGCGCGGCCACGGCGATGCTGCTGATGGGCGTGTCGCTGCAGTTCGGCTTCACCGCCTCGATGGGGTTCGACGACTTCGGCCGCCTGCTCGACGCCGGCAGCCCGATGGCGCAGGCGGCGGTGGTGCTGATCCTGCTCGCGTTCTTCCTGAAGGCGGCGATCGTGCCGTTCCACACCTGGGCGCCCGACGCCTACGAGGCCGCCAGCATGCCGGTGACCGGCTTCATGTCGACGGTGATCAAGGCCGCCGTGCTGCTGGCGGCCGTGCGGCTGTTCGGATTCAACTCGCTCGCCGGCCGGCTGGTCGAACTGCTGGCGATCCTGGCGCTGGTGTCGATCGTTTGGGGCAACCTGGCCGCGATCCGGCAGACGAGCTTCCGTCGCATGATCGCGTATTCGTCGATCGCGCACGCCGGCTATCTCTTCTACGCCTTCCTCGGCGACGGCGAGGGGCGCTTCCAGGCGGTGGCGTTCTACGCGCTGGTCTACGGGCTGATGAACCTGCTCGCCTTCGCCTCGTTGCCCGCCAGCGGCGCCGAGGTCGAGCGCGACCGACTGGAAAACCTCAAGGGCTACTTCCAGCGGGCGCCATTCGCCGCGGTGATGATCGCGATGGCCATGTTCTCGCTCGCCGGCATCCCGCCGCTGCCCGGCTTCGTCGCCAAGTTCCTGATCTTCCGCAACGTGATCGAGGCCGGCTACACGCTCTACGCGGTGCTGGGCCTGGTCGGCAGCTACCTCGGCATCTACTTCTACCTG
>CALGWX010000151.1 GCA_937936215.1 uncultured Burkholderiaceae bacterium
CGGCGGCGTCGGCCTTTATCGGCTGGCGGTCAAGTGGAACTGGTTCGCCGGCCGCGACGCCAACGCCACCCGCAGGAACCTCAAGGTGCTGAAGTGGGCGCTGTCGGTGTTCTTCATCGTGCTCGGCCTGGCCACGCTGGCGGCGTACATGAAGATCGGCTACGAGATCCGCCACGTTCCGGGCGCGCGCTACACGCCGGCCTGGCTCACCAACCCGCCGCAGGCGGCGCCGCCGTCGTGGTGGCCGTCGTGGTTGAAGGAGGTCAAATGAAGCCCCCACGCTCGCAATCGCTCGCTGTGCCACGGCCGGGCTTGCAGGCCCGGCCGGCTCGGCAGGCGTTCGCCGGCATGCAGGTGCCGGCTCGTGTGCAGCCTCGCCCCCCGAGGGGGCGCTCAGTCGCCTCGGACGGCAGGGCGCGACGGATATGAACGTCATCTACACCGACGTGTTGGTCATCGGCGGCGGGCTGGCCGGCTTGCGCGCGGCCATCGCCGCCAAGCGCCGCGGCCACGAGGCGATCATCTTGTCGCTGGTGCCGGCCAAGCGCTCGCACAGCAAGGCGGCGCAGGGCGGCATGCAGGCGTCCCTCGGCAACGTGATCAAGGGCCAGGGCGACAACGAGGACGTCCACTTCGAGGACACCGTGCGCGGCTCCGACTGGGGCGCCGACCAGGAAGTGGTGCGGATGTTCGTCAACACGGCGCCGAAGGCGGTGCGCGAGCTGGCCGCTTGGGGCGTGCCGTGGAGTCGGGTGCGCAAGGGCGACCGCACGGTGATCATCAACGGCCAGAAGGTCACCATCACCGAGCGCGACGAGGCGCACGGCCTGGTGGCGCAGCGCGACTTCGGCGGCACCAAGAAGTGGCGCACCTGCTACGTCTCCGACGGCACCGGCCACGCGATGCTGCAGGCGGTGGGCGACCAGGCGATCGCCGCCGCCATCCCCGTGCACGAGCGCACCGAGGCGCTGGCCCTGATCCACGACGCCGGCCGCTGCTATGGCGCGGTGGTGCGCGACCTCGTCACCGGCGAGCTGACCGCGTACGTCGCCAAGGCCACGGCGATCGCCACCGGCGGCGCCGGGCGGCTGTATCGCGTCACCACCAACGCGGTGATCTGCGATGGCATCGGCCACGCGCTGGCACTGGAGACCGGCGTGGCGGCGCTCGGCAACATGGAAGCGGTGCAGTTCCACCCGACTGGCATCTTCCCCGCCGGCATCCTGGTGACCGAGGGCTGCCGCGGCGACGGCGGCCTGCTGAAGGACGCCGACGGCTACCGCTTCATGCCCGACTACGAGCCGGAGAAGAAGGAGCTCGCCAGCCGCGACGTGGTCAGCCGCCGCATGGAGGAGCACATCGCGCGAGGCAAGGGCGTCAAGAGCCGCTTCGGCGAGCACCTGTGGCTCGACATCACGCTGCTCGGCGAGGCGCACATCCACCGCAACCTGCGCGAAGTCTTCGACATCTGCCACTACTTCCTGGGCATCGATCCGACCAAGGAGATGATCCCGGTGCGGCCGGCGCAGCACTACACGATGGGCGGCGTGCGCACCAAGCCCACCGGGGAAAGCCCGACGCTGAAGGGCCTGTTCGCCGCCGGCGAGGCCGCCTGCTGGGACATGCACGGCTTCAACCGCCTCGGCGGCAATTCGGTGGCGGAGACGGTGGTCGCCGGCATGATCGTCGGCGAGTTCATCGCCGACTTCTGCGACAAGCCGGAAAACGACGTCGACATCCCGGCCGCCGTGGTGCGCGAGTTCCTGCAGCGCACGCAGGCGCGGCTGAACGGCCTGCTGCTGGGCAACGGCACCGAGGACGCCAGCGCGCTGAAGGCGAGGATGCAGGAGATCATGACCGCCAAGGTCGGCATCTTTCGCCGCGGCGAGGACCTCGAGCAGGCGGTCGACGAACTGCAAAAGCTGCTGGTGCGCTCGCGCAAGATCGGGCTGCGCTCGCGCTCGCCGGGCGTGAACCCGGAGCTGGTCACCGCCTACCGCACGCAGATGATGCTGAAGCTGGCGCTGACGGTGGCCTATGGGGCGCTCACCCGCACCGAAAGCCGCGGCGCGCACTACCGCCAGGACTACCCGCGTCGCAACGACGCCGAGTGGCTCAAGCGCACGCTGGCCACCTGGAAGAGCGAGTCCGACACCCTGCCCACGCTGGCCTACGAGCCGCTCGACGTCAAGAGGATGGAGTTGCCGCCCGGCTGGCGCGGCTATGGCGCCAAGGACTACATCGACCATCCCGACACGCCGGCGCGGCAGGCCGAGGTCGAGGCGGCCAGGCAGAAGCACGCCGACCGCTTTGCCCTGCAGCAGGCGCTGATGCCCTTCGAGCACCTGCTGCCGGCGCGGCTGCGTGGCCGCAACGAGCGCCTCGACGAGCCCTTCGCCGAGGCCGAACTGCGGCGGGCGGCGGAATGAATCCCTGGCGATCGCAACGGCGCGGGCGCGGCCGCGCCCAGTGCGGAGAGACAGCCGATGACTGAACAGAAGATCCAGTTCGTTCCCCCGGGCGCCAAGCCCGGCCACGGCGCCCGCCCGGTCAGGGACGGCGAGAAGCTGACCATCCGGGTGATGCGCTACAACCCCGCCGACCCGCAGTCGGTGCCGCACCTGCAGAGCTACGAGCTGGAGCAGGCGCCGGGCATGACGCTGTTCATCGCGCTGAACGAAATCCGCGACAAGCTCGACCCGTCGCTGCAGTTCGACTTCGTCTGCCGCGCCGGCATCTGCGGCAGCTGCGCGATGGTGATCAACGGCCGCCCGACGCTGGCCTGCCGCACGCTGACGCGCGACGTCGGCCCCGAGGTCATCCTGGCGCCGCTGCCGGTGTTCGAGCTGATCGGCGACCTGTCGGTGAACACCGGCAAGTGGATGCGGGCAATGAGCGAGCGGCTCGAGACCTGGGTGCACATGAAGCAGGCCGAGCTGGACCTGACGCGCATCGAGGAGAAGATGGATCCCGATCTGGCCGAGAAAATCTACGAGCTCGACCGCTGCATCGAGTGCGGCTGCTGCGTGGCCGCCTGCGGCACGGCGCGGATGCGCGAGGACTTCGTCGGCGCCGTGGGCATCAACAAGATCGCCCGCTTCCGCCTCGACCCGCGCGACGCGCGCAGCGACGCCGATTACTACGAGGTGATCGGCGACGACGACGGCGTCTTCGGCTGCATGTCGCTGCTCGGCTGCCACGACGTGTGCCCGAAGGAGCTGCCGCTGCAGACACAGATCGCGTTCGTCCGCCGCAAGATGGCGGCACAGGGCTTTCGCTAGCCCGGCCGTGCCGCCTGGGGCCGTCCGGGGGTGACGGCCACGGCCGCCTTGGTGCATACTCCCAGGGGTATCTGGCGGCCGCCCGCCGTGGCCGGCCGTCTCGTTCGATAGACCCTGTTGGGGAGAACCGAAATGAAACGCTGGTTGCTAGGACTGGCGCTGGCGCTGGCTGCCGCCGGCGCGATGGCGCAGACGATCGTCGACCTGGACTACGTGCGGCAGGCGGTGGCGCGCGGTGCCCTGCTGTGGGACGCCCGCGACGAGGAGGCTTTCGCCAAGGGGCACATCCCCGGCGCGGTCAACCTCGGCGACCCGACGCTGACGCTGCGCGACACGCTGACCGAGGACTACCTGCCGACCGCCGACATCGAAAAGGCGCTCGGCGCCGCCGGCATCGACCCGTCGCGAGAGATCATCGTCTACGGCGACCGCGGCCTGCCGTCGGTGTACTTCGCGCAGCTGACGCTGCGCTACTTCGGCGCCGCCAACGCGCGCGTCTTTCACGACGGCATCGAGGCCTGGCGCGCGGCCGGCCTGCCGGTGTCGACGAAGGCGGTCAAGCCGAAGCCGGTGACGGTGAAGCTCGCGCCGCAGCCCGGCGTGATCGTCACCACCAAGGAGGTCGTCGCCGCGCTGAAGCGGCCCGACGTGCAGATCCTCGACGTGCGCACGGTCAGGGAGTTCAAGGGCGAGGACATCCGCGCCATCCGCGGCGGCCACATTCCCGGCGCGATCAACATCCCGTTCGAGCAGAACTGGGTCGACCCGGAAACGCGCAACAAGCTGCGGCGCGGGCTGGTCAAGGACTCCGCCGGCATGGCGCTGAAGCCCCGCGAGGAGTTGCTGAAGGTCTACGAGAAGCTCGACCCGGCGCGCGAGGTGATCGTCTACTGCCAGAGCGGCAACCGCGCCTCGCAGACCGCGGCGGTGCTGGCCGATCTCGGCTTCAAGAATGTGAAGGTGTTCGATTCGTCCTGGCTTGGCTACGCGAGCTGGCTGTCGGCGCCCGCCGAGGACGAGGTCTGGACCAACTTCGGCGCGCTGCTGACTGCCGTCAAGGGACTGGAGAACCGATTCGGCGAGCTCGAGCGGCAGGCCACCGCCAAGCCGCGCCGGTAGCGGACGCTCGCCGCTCGCAAAGCGGCGAGGCCAAGCGCCGGCGCTCGGCCGAGCTGGCTGGGGAGGCGGCTTTCCGTCGCGGCCCGCCGCGCCAACGCAGATTCGTTGATCCGTCGCGGCAACGCGGGCCGTCCAGCGGGGAAAATGGCGCTCTTGACGTGAGCCGCCTGCAGCGGCACGCCCGATCGAACGACCCGCGCCCACCATGACCACTTCGCCCCTTGCCGGCAAGCCGGCCCCGAAGGATCTGCTGGTCGATCTCGGCCGGCTGGAAAGCGACTACTACGCCCGCGTCCCCGATGCGGCCGATGCCGCGCAGCGCGTGGCCTTTGGCACCAGCGGCCATCGCGGCTCCTCGCTGCGGGGCTCGTTCAACGAGGCACACATCCTTGCCATCACGCAGGCGATCTGCGAGTACCGGGCGGGCAAAGGCATCGACGGGCCGCTGTTCATGGGCAAAGACACGCACGCACTGTCGGGGCCGGCGCAGCGCACCGCCCTCGAGGTGCTCGCCGCCCACGGCGTGCCGACGATCATCCAGCGCGACGACGGCTTCACGCCGACACCGGCGATCTCGCGCGCGATCCTCGCGCACAACCGCGGCCGCAGCGCGGGTCTGGCCGACGGCATCGTGATCACGCCGTCGCACAACCCGCCCGACGATGGCGGCTTCAAGTACAACCCGCCCGACGGCGGGCCGGCGGACACGCAGGTCACGAAGGCGATCGAGGAGCGCGCCAACGCGCTGCTGCGCGAAGGCAACCGCGGCGTCAGGCGCGTGGCCTACGAGGCAGCGCTGCGCGCGCCGACGACGCGGCAGGACGATTTCGTGCGGCCCTATGTGGAGGACCTGCGCCATGTCATCGACATGGACGCGATCCGCGCCGCCGGCCTGAAGCTCGCGGTCGATCCGCTCGGCGGTGCCGGCATCGGCTACTGGGGGCCGATCAACGCCGTCTACGGGCTCGACATCGCGGTGGTCAACCCGGCCGTCGACCCGACGTTCGCGTTCATGACCGTCGACCACGACGGCCGGATCCGCATGGACTGCTCCAGCCCGTACGCGATGGCGGGGCTGGTCGGGCTGAAGGACCGCTATCGCGTCGCCTTCGGCAACGATCCGGATGCGGACCGCCACGGCATCGTCGCGCCGTCGGCGGGGCTGATGAATCCGAACCACTACCTGGCGGTGGCGATCCGCTATCTCCTCACCCACCGGCCGCAGTGGCCGGCGACCGCCGGGGTGGGCAAGACGCTGGTCAGCAGCTCGCTGATCG
>CALGWX010000152.1 GCA_937936215.1 uncultured Burkholderiaceae bacterium
TTCTCGATCTCCAGCAGCAGCACGATCGCATGCTCGATGTCCCCTTCGGAGACAAGCACGATGTCGTCGACGTGCCGACGCACGATCTCCCGCGTGATCATGCCGGGCGACTTCACCGCGATGCCCTCGGCGAGGGTCGCGTTCGCTGACGGCATCTCCACGCCCTTGAAAAGCGCGTACATCGCCGGGAACTGATCGGTCTGCACGCCGATCACCTCGATCGAAGGCTTCACTGCCCGCGCGGCGAGCGTCACGCCGCTGATGAGCCCGCCACCGCCGATGGCCACGCACAGGCAGTCCAGCTCCGGCTGCGCCGCCATCATCTCCAGGCCGATCGTTCCCTGCCCCGCGATCACTCGCGCGTCGTCGTAGGGATGCACCATCGTCAGCCCGCGTGAATCGACGAGCACGAGCGCCTCGTCCTTGGCCTCGTCGAAGTTTTCGCCCGCCAGCACGATCTCGGCACCGAAGCCGCGGGTGCGCTCGACCTTGACCATGGGCGTGTAGCGTGGCATCACGATCACGGCCGGGATGCCCAACCGCTGCGCGTGGTACGCGACCCCCTGCGCGTGGTTGCCGGCGGACACCGCGATCACGCCGCACCGGCGCTGCTCGTCGGTGAGCTGCGCCAGGCAGTTCAACGCGCCGCGCTCCTTGAAGCTGGCGGTGAACTGCAGGTTCTCGAACTTCAGCCAGACCTCGGCGCCGGTGATCTGCGACAGCGTGCGCGATTGCACGAACGGCGTGTTCTCGACCTGCCCGCGCAGGCGCTCGGCCGCGGCGCGGATGTCCGCGATGCTGACGATCTCCCCGGTGGCCATGCGCCCTCCTCGCGCCAAAGCATATCGAAGCGGCTGCCTACAATCGGCGGCATGCTGTCGATCCAGGGCCTCGCCAAGCGTTTCGGCCCACGCCCGATCCTCGATGCCCTCGATCTGCAACTGGCCGCGGGAGAATACGTGGCCATCGTCGGCGAATCGGGCGCCGGCAAGTCCACGCTGTTGAACCTCGTCGCCGGGCTCGATGCGCCGGACGCCGGCCGGATCGAGATCGCCGGGCAAGACATCGCGCGCCTGGACGAAGACGCGCGCACGCGGCTGCGCCGCCAGAAGATCGGCTTCGTCTTCCAGGCCTTCCACATCCTGCCGCACCTGACGGTGGCGCAGAACGTCGAACTGCCGCTGGTGCTGCTCGGCGTCGAGCCGAGCGAACGCCGCGCGCGCGCGCAGGAACTGCTCGCCGCCGTCGGCCTCGGCGAGCGCGGCGAATCGCCGCCGCGCGAGCTTTCGGGCGGCGAACTGCAACGGGTGGCGGTGGCGCGCGCGCTGGTGCACCGGCCCGCGCTCGTGCTGGCCGACGAGCCGACCGGCAACCTCGACCCCGACACCGCCGACACCGTGCTGCAGTTGCTGGCGCGCACGATCAAGGCGCAGGGCGCCGCGGGGATTCTCGTCACGCACTCGCGGCACGCGGCGATGACCGCCGACCGCGTGCTGCGCCTCGACCACGGCCGCCTGCGCCCCGACGCCCCCGGCCGCGACTAGCGCTGGATCAAGCGCCGGCAGCGCCGCTGCGGCTAACGTGGCCGCATGCTCGGCGTCAACAACCACCGCGACACCGGCCCCGCCTGGTGGGCCGAGTCGCAGCGCGATCTGCTCGCGCGCCTGGAATCCACACCCGCTGGCCTGACGTCCGAGCAGGCCGAGGCGCGGCTCCGCCTGCAGGGTCCCAACCGACTGAAGCGGCCGGTGGCGCGCGGCATGCTGCAGGTCTTGGCGGCGCAGTTCAAGAGTCCCCTGGTGCTGATCCTGGTCTTCGCGGCCGTGATCTCGCTCGCCACCGGGGAGCTTCTCGACGCATCGATCGTGCTGGCGATCATCGCCGCCAGCGCGCTGCTCAGCTTCACGCAGGAGTACCGCGCCGGCCGCGCCATCGAGCGGCTGCTGGAGCGCATCAAGCTGCGCGCCGAGGTCTTTCGCGACGGCCGCATCGTCGACATCGACGCCGAGGCGATCGTCCCGGGCGACGTGCTGTGGCTCACGGCCGGCAGCCTGGTCGCCGCCGACGCGCGGGTGCTCGAAGCGCAGGATTTCTTCGTCAACGAGGCGGTGCTCACCGGCGAGACCTTCCCGGTCGAGAAGCGCCCCGGCGAAGTCGGCGCCGGCGCCGCGCTGGCGCAGCGGACCAATAGCGTCTTCCTCGGCACCAACGTGCGTAGCGGCACCGCTCGCGCGGTGGTGGTGGCCACCGGCAAGGCCACCGTCTATGGCCGCATCGCCGAGCGGCTGGCGCTTCGCGCGCCGGAGACCGAGTTCGAGCGCGGCATCCGCCAGTTCGGCACGCTGCTGACGCAGCTGATGACGCTGCTCGTGCTCGGCATCTTCGCTGCCAACGTCGCTTACGCGCGGCCGGTGGCCGATTCGTTGCTGTTCGCACTCGCCCTGGCGTTGGGCATGGCGCCGGAACTGCTGCCGGCGATCATCAGCATCACGCTGGCGCGCGGCGCGCAGCGGATGGCCCGCGCCGGCGTCATCGTGCAGCGGCTGGCGGCGATGGAGAACTTCGGCGCCATGGACGTGGTGGCCACCGACAAGACCGGCACGCTGACCGCCGGCGTGATCCGCCTCGACGACGCGGTCGACGCCGAGGGCGCGCCCTCGGCGCACGTGCGCGAACTGGCCCGATCAACGCCCACCTGCAGACGGGGCTGCCCAACCCGCTCGACGAGCCGATCGTCGCCAGCGATGGCGCCGCGGTCGCGAGCGCGTGGGAAAAGGTGGAGGAGATCCCCTACGACTTCGTCCGCAAGCGGCTGAGCATCGCCGTGCGCGGCCGCGACGACCCGGCCGCCGCGCCGCTGCTGATCACCAAGGGCGCGCTCGACCCCGTGCTGGCGATCTGCGCCGAGATCCGCCACGGCGGCGCCGCGGCGCCGCTGGATGAGCCCGCGCGCGAGGCGATCGTCGCCCGCGCCGCGCGCTGGGCCGACGCCGGCTTTCGCGTGCTGGCGGTGGCCACGCGCCGC
>CALGWX010000153.1 GCA_937936215.1 uncultured Burkholderiaceae bacterium
CGCCGAGCGCGCGCCGTCAGCCGCCACGACGAGCTTCGCCTCGACGGCGCGGCCGTCGGCGAGCCGCAGGCGGGCGACGTCGGCCTGCACGTCGAGCGCGTCGAAGGCCGCCTCGAGTCGCTCCAGCCCGGCGGCAAAGCCCGCGGCGGCGCCGAGCGCGCGCAGCAGCTCGGCCTCCTCGACGATGGTGGCCAGCCGCGGCAGCGCCGCCTGGTAGGCATCGAAGCGCAACTCGCGGCCGGCGTCGCCAAAGACGCGCATCTTCGCCACCGGCTGCGTGCGCGCGGCATCGACTGCCGGCCAGACCTTCAGTTGCGCGAGCAACGCCACCGCCGCCGGCGCGATGGCATAGATGCGGGCATCGAACGGCGCGCCAGCGTCCGGCCGATGCGCCGGCGGCCGCGGACCAACCAGCGCCGTGCGCAGCCCGCCACGCGCGCAGCCCAGCGCCGCGGCAAGCCCGGCCACGCCGGCGCCGACCACGGCGATGTCGAAGGGGGGAACGCTTGACACGCCGGTGATTATCGCAGTGGGGCGCGAGCGGCGCGGCGGCTGAGCGTTTGCGGCTGCGTCAAGGCACCGTCGCGGCTTCGGTGCTGGCGCATCGTGCGCCTTCGGCGTGAAGGGTAAGCGAGGCGCGCTGCGACGGCGATTCGCAGTGGCGGCCAGGCCGAGGCAACGCCCCCTCCTTGCCTGCGAGACGGGTCTCGTCACCTGCCCTGCCTGCAAACGCCGCGCCGCGCTGACCGGCCGGAGATAATCGTTTGCACGGTCGCGAGCCCTGTGCGGCGAGTACGTGTCAAGGTGTTCCCGCCGTGGCGATCGCTCCTGGAAACTGCTGGGATGACGCTGCGCTTCTTCGTGCTCCTCGCCCTGCTGCTCGCTGCCCCGGCGCATGCGGCAACCCCGCTCGACGTGACACTGGCCGGCCGGCCGACGACCGTCGATGTCTACGCCCCGGCGCAGCCCGCCCGCGGCGCGGTGGTGCTGGTCCACGGCTTCATGCGCACCAAGGCGACGATGGCCGAGCACGCGCGCGCGCTGGCCAGCGAGGGCGTGCTGGCAGTGGCGCCCGACATGCCGTTCGTGACCAGCTCGCTCGACAACGCCCGTGCGCTGGCGGACCTGATCGGCCAGTTGCGGCGCGGTGAGCTCGGCCCGCCCATCGAGCGGGTGGTGCTAGTGGGGTTTTCCGCGGGTGGGCTGGCGGCGATCCTCGCCGCCTCCACGCCCGGGGTGGTCGGCTATGTGGGGCTCGACCCGTTCGACCGTCCCGGCGGCGTCGGGCTGGCGGCGGCGCGCACGCTGCCGGTGCCGGCGAAGCTGGTGCGGGCGCCGCCGTCGTTCTGCAACGCCTACGCGATCGCCGCGCCGTGGGCGACGGCGCTGCCGCGGCTCGCCGAGGACCGCGTGATCGACGGCGCCTCGCACTGCGATTTCGAGGGGCCGACCGACCGCGCCTGCACGCTGTTCTGCGGCGCCACCGACCCGCAGCGGCAGCGCATCGTGCGCCAGGCCCTCGTCGACGCCGTACGCGAGTGGCTGCTGGCGCCGGCTGCCCAGACGCAGGCCGCGGGCGCTGCGCTGGCCTGGCGCTAACCCGGATATTTCACGAGGGACGCGGGGATGGCGCGGATGCATGCGGGATGCGGATTGCGCGAGACGGCGCAAGCCTTGGCCCGGAGGCCTTGGCAAGGGCGAGGCCCGCGGCGCCGCCAAGCCCTGCGGCTTGGCGGACGGAGCCGAGCCGGCACGGCTTGCAAGCCGCGCCGTGGGCAAGAGCGCAAGCCCGCGCCCGCAGGCGCCGCGCAAAGCCGTGTAGCCCCGACGATCCAAACCCGCTTTGGGGCTCGGACGCTCCAGGTCCTAGTCAAAGCTGCCCGGAACCCGACCTCGGGGGCGACCTCGTGAAATATCCGGGCTAACGCCGCGGCCAGCGGCGCGAGAGGTCGTAAAGATGCGCCGCGAGCGCCGCCAACAGGCTGGCGGCAATCCACGGCCACGCCGCGCCCACCAGCGCGCCGCGCAGCGCCAGCAGCAGGAATAGCCCCGCCCCCAGGTTGCCGATGAAGTCGGCAGGCGCCGGGCCGCGCCCCTGCCGCCGGTGCAGCCACGCGAGCAGCAGCGCTTCGAGCACCACCAACGCGATCACCGCGTCGACGAGGCGTCCGTTCGCAAGGGCTTCGGCCATGATCGATGAGCCGCAGGGCGGGGTCGGCTCGGGCGGCGAAACTATCATGGCCGCGAGACGTCGCCGCCACCGCCAGCGCCCATCGCATGCCGCCAGGACTCGCCGAACGCCTGCGCGCGGAAACCTGGCCGCTGCACCGCGAGGTGGAGCGCGCCGGCATCATGCCGGCCCTGTTGCGCGGCCAGGTTTCGCGCCAGGGCTACGGGGCGCTGCTGCGCCAACTGCACGCGCTCTACGCCGCGCTCGAAGACGCGTTGCGCCACCACGCCGGCAGCGCGCCGCTTGCGCCGATCGCGATGCCGGCGCTGTTCCGCACCGAGGCGCTGGCCGCCGACCTGATGGCGCTTGCCGGGCCGCATTGGCCAGACTGGCCGCTGTGCCCAGCGGCGGAAGACTACGTGGCGCGGCTGCGCGAAATCGACGCGCGCGAGCCCGCACGCCTGGCCGGCCACGCCTACGTGCGGTATCTGGGCGATCTGAGCGGCGGGCAGACCGTCGGCCGCGTCGTCCGCGAAGCGCTCGGCTTGCCCGCGGAGGCGCTGCGCTTCTACGACTTTGGCGGCGCCGGCGACGAACTCGCCATGCGTTTCCGCGGCGGCCTCGCCAACTGCGGCGGCGACCCCGACGCGATCATCGACGAGGCGAAGCTCGCCTTCCGCCTGCACGCGCGGCTGTTCGAGGAACTCGCCGCCGATGCGGCCGCGCTTCAGCCGCTGCCGGCGAGCCGGCGCAGCTCGGCGTAAAGGCCGGCGGCACGCGTCGTCGCCGCCTCGATCTCCTCCAGCAGTGGCGCCACGTCGGCGCCGCCGTCGGCGATGTCCATCGCCGCCATGCTGGCATTGGCCACCAGCGCGCGCAGCACCTCGTCCCCGGCCACCACGCCGGGCGAAAGCATCCCGAGTTGCAGCGACGATTCCAGGTGGCGGCGCGCCTGCAGCGCCCGCTTGCGGTCGGTGAGATCGACCAAAATGACCATGCTGCCGAGCAGCGCCCCGTCGGCGCCGTGGACGCTGTCGATGCGCACCGCCACCGGCAGCGCCTCGGCCGCGGCGCGGGCCAGCGCCAGTTCGCCGCTCCACGGCCGCCCCTGCTCGCGCACCGCGGCCAGCCCGGCACGCAACGCCTGCGGCTCGGTGAAGAGCGCCGCCACGTCTTCCAGCGTGGCGTGCGGCCGGCACTCGCGGCCGGCGAGGCGGCCGAAGGCGGCATTGCAGAACAGCAGCCGGCCGGCGGCGTCGGCAACGAGCACCGGCTCGCTGGAGGCGTCGATCGCGTCGCGGACGCGGCCCAGCTGGTGCTCGCCGATCAGCAGCCGCACCGTCTGCACCTGCAGGATGATGTCGATCAGCGAGGCGCCGATAGCGCGCGCCAGCGCCAGCTCGGCGCTGCTCCACGGCAACGCGGTGCCGCGCACGATTTCCGACCAGGCGGCGAACGACCGCCGCGGCGACAGCGTCAGCGGATCGTTGCTCGCCAGCACCGGCTTGGTCGGGTCACCGGCCCAGGTCACGGACTGCAGCTGCTCCTTGCGCAGCCACAGCAGGAAGTCGGGCCGCGCCTCCGACAGCCGCACCGCGAGCACGCCGCTGGCGGTGGGCGTAAGCGTGGCGAGCGCCGGGTTGACGCGCGCCACCGAGGCGCAGGAGAACGCGCCGTCGAAGCGTTGCGTGCCGATCCAGTCCAGCAGCGCGCGCAGCTCGGGGGTCGAGGGCACCTCGCCGGCGGTGAGGATCTCGCCGTCGTAGGCGAGCACGGCGCCGGTGGCCTCCAGCGGCTGCAGCAGTTGCCGCGGGCTGCGCAGCAGCGCCAGCTTCCAGTCGCCCTCGGCGGAGGTCGCCTCGATCAGCCGCTGCTCCAGCCGCCGCACCAGCATCGCCACCTGCGCGTGGGCATAGTTCTCGATCGCGGCGATGCGCGTGGACACCACCTCGGCCAGCATGCCGCAGGCGGCGCGCAGCGCCAGCCGCAGGTTGCGCGGCGCGTAGTGATGGCAGGCGATCAGCCCCCACAGGCAGCCCTCGCGCACCAGCGAGGCGACCAGCGTGGCCGTCACCCCCATATTCTTCAGGTACTGCAGGTGCAGCGGCGACATGCTGCGCAAGTAGGCCAGCGACAGGTCGAGCTCGGCGCCGGTGGTCGGCAGCCGCCGCGGGTGCAGCGGCGACGGCGTGTAGTGCACGTCGACCAGCACCCGCACCCGGTTGCGCAGGTACAGCTGCCGCGCCCGCTGCGGGATGTCCGAGGCCGGGTAGTGGTGGCCGAGCAGCGGCTCGAGCCGGGGATGCCGCGCCTCGGCGATGACCTTGCCGTGGCCGTCGGGGTCGAACTTGTAGACCATCACCCGGTCGTAGCCGGTCAGCTCGCGCACGCAGCGCACGGTGGCGTCGGCCAGCGCGGGCAGCGTCGCGGCGGCCGACAGCCGCTCGACGGCGTGGGCGACCTGCCGCAGCAGCGCGTCGCTGGGCAGCGCCACCGGCGCCACGGCCGCGCCCTCGACCGGCTCCAACTCGACGATGCCCACGCCGTCGGCATTGCGGTGCACGCTGCCCTCGAAGTCGACGGGCCGCCCGCCCACGGTCAGCGCGCACTGCAACGGCGTCGGCGCGTCGCCGCGACCGAGCGCCTGTGCTACCGCGGACTCGAGCCCAGCG
>CALGWX010000154.1 GCA_937936215.1 uncultured Burkholderiaceae bacterium
TGTAAGTCGCGCCCTTGACCGGGCAGGCCGGGATGCACGGCGCCTCGTCGCACTGATTGCAGAACAGCGGCAGGAAGAAGCGCTTCCCGCTCGGGTACTCGCCGCTGTCGTTGATCGCTACCCGCGAGCGGAAACTGCCGACCGGCACCGCGTTTTCCATCTTGCAGCTCACTTGGCACGACGTGCAGCCGACGCAGCGGCGCAGGTCGATCAGCATTGCGTAACGCTTGCCCATAAATGTTCCTTGTGAAAGGGACCGGAATTGCCGTTGGGTTCACCGAAGCGCAGTGTGCGGCGCACGTTGACCGAGGGTTTGATCCGGATCGGCGGTGCGTGCGCAGTGCGACTGGGTGCAAGGCGGCTGTAACCGAGACGGTGGCAAGGCCGCCCACCCGGGCCGCGCTGCGCGCGGATCGGTCGATGCCCGAGTTCGCTTGCGAGCGCGGCCGTGCCGCGTCGTCGAAGCGATGCGCCTTGCACCGCTTTGTTCCGGCGAACTTCGAGCAGCGTGCGCCGACGCATGGCTCGCAAGAGCTATCGGACGGCGAGCCACGCCAATGCCTTGGAGCCATGTCTTCCGGTACCCGCAAGACCGTAAATTCGTCGCGCAGCCGCTCATTTACCGCGCGTGCCTCCATCGGGGTCGGCCCGAGGGAAGCGATTCGGCTGTGGCGCGCCGCGATCTAGAACGGGCACAGAAGCCCGTCGCCCTCAAGGAGAAAATCGATGTCCGAAGCGTCTTCTCGGCGGCTGTTTCTGCGTGCGAGCGCGGTGGCGGCAACGGCCGCGGCGACCGGTGTCGCCGCGGCGGCGCCCGCCACGGCGAGCAAGAAAATCGCCAAGCTCTCGGAGCTGAAGCCCGGCGACGCGGTGAACTTCACCTATCCGCAGGACGAGCCGGCGGTGTTGCTCGACCTTGGCCGTCGCGTCAGCGGCGGTATCGGCCCGCGGGGGTCGATCGTCGCGTACAGCGCGTTGTGCCAGCACATGGGCTGCCCCGTGAACTTCGAGGCGCAGCGCGCGCAGCTAGTCTGCTCGTGCCATGCGAGCGTCTTCGATCCGGCGCGCGGCGGCGACTGCATCGAAGGCCCCAGCACGCGCGGCCTGCCGCGGATCGCGCTGAAAGTCGAAGGCGATACGGTGTTCGCGACCGGCGTCACGGGCGGCCTCGTGTACGGGCGCGGCTGCAACCGCGCATGAGCGCGACTTGGGCGAGGAGATTTTGATCATGAAAGAACGAGTCGATGCCGATGTCGTGCGTGTGCAGCCTGCGCGGCGCGAGTTTCTGACTTCGGGTGTGGCGGCCGGCGTCGGTGCGGTGCTCGCGCCGGCGCAGGCGCAGGGCGCGTCCGGCGATGCGCATTGCATCGAGCTGCCGCCGGACGACGCGCAGACATTCAATACGACGTGTCAATACTGCATGGTGCAGTGTGGCTACAAGGTCAAGGTCTGGCCGCGCGGCACCGGCAAGAAGGCGACGGGCGCATACACCGGAGCGCTGTCCGGCGAATGGCTTTCGCCGTCGATGGTCGTGCCCGCGGAAACCGGCGGGCGCAAGGTGTTCATCGCGGTGATCCCGGACAAGGACTGCGTCGTCAATGCCGGCGACCACTCGGTACGCGGGGGCACCAACGCGCTGACGCTGTTCTCCAAGAACCTGCCGTCGGCCAGGAAGCGCTTGCAGCAGCCGCAGATCCGCAAGGCCAAGGGCCAGCCGCTGCAGAACGTCAGTTGGGAAACCGCGATCGCCTTCACCGCCGAGCGGCTGGACAAAATCAAGCGCGAGCACGGCCCCGATGCGCTCGGCCTGATCTGGGGCGACTGGCTGTGGTCGCTGCCGACGCACGCGATCCTCAAGCTCTGGTTCGAGGGCATCGGCTCGTCCTCTCACGCCGGCAACGGCTGGTTCTTCGACGAGGAAAGCTCGGGTGTGTCGCATGCGCTGGGCTCGGGCACGCGTTCGTTTTCGGTGGTGGATTTCGAGCAGACGGACTTGCTGCTGACGGCGGGCACCAATCTTTGGGCGAACGGCACCGTCTGGTACAACCGCTTCCTGCTGAAGAATGCGCAGGCCAAGCAGATCGTCATCGATCCGCAGCGCACCGCGATGGCGCGCCACGCCGAGAGCCGCGGCGGGCTGCACCTGATGCTGCGGCCGGGAACGGACTTCATCCTGGCCACGGCGCTCACGCAGGAGGTCCTGCGGCGCGACGCGTGGGACAAAGAGTTCGTCGCCAAGTGGGTCAACGGCTTCGACGTCGTGCAGAAAGTGGCGATGGCCGACCGCTTCTCGCTGCCCAACGCGGCCAAGGCGACCGGCGTGCCGGAAGCCAAGCTGAAGGCGGCGGCCGACCTGCTGATCGCCAACCGCGGCCGCACGATGGTGCTGCACGAGAAAGGCATCCAGCACCAGATGGCGGCGTTCGAGAACCAGTTCGCCTACACGACGCTGGGCGTCATCCTTGGCAACGTCGGCAAGCCCGGCGCCTGCTGCTCGCGTGCCGGCGGGCATCCGGGCGGCACGTGGTCGTGGCCGGACGAACCGAAGAGCCGCGCGCAGAACCTCGACATCCTCAAGGGGCTGCGCGACGGCAAGGTCAAGTCGATCTGGGCCTTCGGAAGCAACGTCTACAAGCAGGTTCCTGATCTGCGCCGGCACAGGCCGCTGATCGCGCGGAGCTTCTTCATCGTCCAGGACCGCATCGTCACCGAGATGAACCAGGACGCCGATGTGGTGTTCCCGGCCGCGACGTGGGGCGAGATCGACGGTGTGCTGACCAGCGTGGACCGGCGCGTGCGTCTGCAACAGAAATTCATGGACGCCCCCGGCAACGCCAAGCCCGACTGGTGGATCGTCGCGCAGATCGCGAAGAAGATGGGCTATAGGGGCTTCGACTGGAAGTCCGAACGGGAGCTGTGGGACGAGATCCGGAGCAAGTCCGGCGACATCCGCGACATCACCTGGGACATGCTGCGCGATGCCGGTACCGACGGCGTGCGCTGGCCGTACGTCAATGGCAGGAGTGTGGAGCGCTTGTACGGCGACGAGATGGAACAACTGATGGGCAAGCGCTTCTTCAAGAAGGACAACAAGATCCATCTGGAGGAGATCGAGGCGATCGGCAAGCTCGAACTCGACAGGTTCGAGTGGGGCGAAGTCAACGCGGAGTATCCGTTGATGGCGTTCGACTTCCGCCTCGACGAACTGTGGAACACCGGCTACACGTACTGGGACAAGCCGACCGTCTCCTCGCGCGTTCCCGACGCCTACTTGCTGATCCACCCGGACGATGCCAGGCAGCGAGGCATCGCCGACGGTCAGTGGGTCAAGCTGCGTTCGCGCCAGGGTGAGTGCCGCGCGAAGGCGCGCGTCACCGACGGCGTGATCGCCGGCAGCGTCGGCATACCCGCGCTGTTTCCGAAGGCCGACCAGGAGTTCAACTACGTGACGCGTGCCACCGTGAGCCCCGTGAACGGCAACTTCGACACCATGGTGGCCGTGCAGGTGGTCAAGGCATGACGCGACGGGGATCCAGCGCGCAAGGACGGCGCCGGACCCGTCAGCGATGCGGTGCGAAGCGGGCGATCAGTTCGGCGCGCCGGTGGGCGCCGGCTTTTTCGAGGATCCGCTTGACCTGGTTTTTCACCGTGTAAAGGCTCACGCCGCGCGCCCTGGCGATCTCCTTGTCGGCCAGGCCCCGGCAGACCTGCTGCAGGATCTCGCGCTCGGTCGCCGACAGCGTGTCGAGCAGCGCCTGATCGTGAACCCCCTGGGCTGCCTCGGGCACGGTCGGGTCTGCATGAACCACGCACACGGCCGCTCGCGCCGCGTCGACGGACTGCGGATCGAGTTGCCCGCTCAGGCGGCCGATGGCAAGCCGCATCAGCCGATCGCGTCTTCTGCAGGCGAAGACATGAAAGACCTCGGTCCGGCCGCGCAAAGCGACGAGCACATCCTGCGTGTCGAAGTTGCCGGCCGACACCACCGCCGCCCGCAGGCTTTCGAGTTCCGACGCGTTCAGCCCTTCTTGCCGGATCAACCGCGCCGCGGCGCCGTCGGCGCAGTCGAACCACGCCGCCGCGCCGACACCGCACATCCGTCGCAGATACACCGTCGCGGTCAGCAAGTAGGCGTGCTCGTCACCTGACGAGCGGCGCAGACCGGCGAAGAAGCTCAGCGCCACCGGCGAAGGCAGGCGCGGCAGCGGCGTAAAGCGCAGCGCGAGCAGCGAGCGCCGCGCGCCGAAACTGATCGGTCGCAACTCCGCGAGTACGGGCAGCGGGGCGTCGGTGCCTTGTTTCAGGTGCCACAGCCCGGTCGTGCGGTCCGGCAGATACGCATCGACGGATGCCCAGCAGCAGGGGCCGTCCTTGGTCGGTGTGGGCAGCAGCATCGCCTCGCAGTGATCGCTCCCCCGGCAATGCCCGTGGGCGACGAGCGCCTGCAAGGCGCGGCTGCGAAAGACCACCTTGCGATCGCTGTTGACCACGAGCAGCGGCTCCGCCAGTTCGGCGAACAGCTCGACCAGCAACGCGGAGCGCGAATCGCTCAGCAGTTCGTCGTTGTCGCGGTCCGCGGCGAGATCGACGGTTTCGGAAAGCTTCATTTCGGACCCGAGACCCTGGGTCGGCGGTTGCCCTCGCCGCGGCGCGTGTGGGACGCGCGCGGCGCGAATGGGCCATGACATGCGCATTGTCCGACGGATTCCGGACATCGCCAAGCCTGCGAGCGCATGCCGCGTGCAGCACATTCGCGGACGCTTTGGTTCGCGCCGCGACGAGGCGGCGGGCGAGCGAATGTCGCACCGCAG
>CALGWX010000155.1 GCA_937936215.1 uncultured Burkholderiaceae bacterium
CGACGCTGGCCTGCGGCATTGGCGCGGCCGAGGCGCTGCGCGCCGCCGGCGCGAACGTGAGCCTGAAGTGGCCGAACGACCTGCTGCTCGACGCGCGCAAACTCGGCGGCGTGCTGTGCGAACTGGCGGTCGATAACCAGGGCCGTCGCACGCTGGTGATCGGCGTCGGCATCAATTTGCACCTTGATGCGCCCACGCGCGATTCGATCGGCCGCCCGGTGGCGGCGCTCGCGGAGACGCCGGCCGCTGGCACCATGCGCGAGGCGCTCATCGGCCGCATCGCGATGGCGATCCTCGATGCGCTGCGGCTGTACGAGGCGCAGGGTTTCGTGCCGCTGCAGCCGCGCTTCATGGCGCTGTTCGCGCATCGCGACGCGACGGTCGACCTGTATGAGCTCGGGGTCAGGGTGGCGAGCGGACGCGCCCTCGGCGTCGATGGCGAGGGCCGGCTGCTGCTCGAAACGGCGCAGGGCGTGCGCGTGTGCAGCAGCGGCGAGGTGTCGCTGCAGGTGCGCCCATGAGGACCTTCGCGGAGGCGGCCGTGCCCCGAGGCCGCGCCGCGCAGCGGCGGGCGCTCGCTGGCGCCCGCTCGGGTGGCGTCCGCCAGCGGCGATCGAGCGGTTGCCTGCCGCCATGACGGGACCGGCGCACTGGCTGCTGCTCGACGCCGGCAACTCGGCGCGCAAGTGGGCGCTGATGACGGCCGACGGCCGCCTCGGTCCGGCGCATGGGGCGACGCGCAACGGCCCGCCGGCGCAGATGGCGGCGGCGCTGGCCCAGGAGTGGTCTGGGCACGCCGACTGGGCGGTGCAGGCGGCCTACGGCTGCGGCGTGGCAGCGCCGGCGCTGCTGCAGGCGGTGGCGCAGGCGGCCGAGAGGACCTTCGGCGTCGGCGTGCACTGGTTCGCGACGCAGCGGTGCTTCGAGCACGGCGGTGTGGCGCTGCGCAACGGCTACCGCGATCCGATGCAACTGGGCGTGGATCGCTGGCACACGCTGATCGCCGCCCGCGCCAGTTATCCGGACCGGCCGCTGGTCGTCGCCACCGCGGGCACGGCCACCACGGTCGACGGCGTCAGCGCCGACGGCTGTTTCGTCGGCGGCGTCATTGCCCCGGGCGTGCGGTTGATGTTCGAGTCGCTGGCGCGCGGCACTGCCAACCTTCCCATTGCGGCCGGAACCCTCGCGGTGCTGCCGGACAACACCGATGACGCGATCTGCTCCGGTGTGCTTGGCAGCCAGCTCGGCCTGATCGAGCGCTTCGTGCGCGGCTTCGAGCGCGAGCATGGCGCGCCGCTGCTGGTGCTCGCCGGCGGCTTCGCGCCGCAACTGGCGCCCCATGTCGGCGCCGGCACCTCGTTGCCGAACGTGGCGCTCGAGGACAACCTGGTGCTGCGCGGCATCCTGCTGCGGGCACAGGCGCTCGCCGCCGGCGGCGCCCAAGCGCAGCGATGAAGCGCGCCATCCTCCTGTTGCTGCTGGCCAACGCCGTCGTGCTGGCCTGGCAGCAGGGCCTGTTCGGGCCTGGCCCGGAGGCCGGGCGCGAGCCGCAGCGGCTCGCCCTGCAGATCGCGCCGGAGAAGATCCGCGTGCTGCACGCGGAGCAACTGGCGTCGCTGCGCCAGGCCGCGACAGGGAAGGCCGACGGCGGGGGGCTCGGCTGCGTGGCGTTCGGCGACTTCGACGAGGCGAGCCTCGGCCGAGTCCAGGCGCGGCTTGCCGAGCTCGGCCTGGGCGAGAGGTTGCAGCAGAAGCAGGTCGAGGCGACGAACGGGTTCATCGTCTATCTGCCGCCGGCCACCAGCCGCGCCGAGGCGGAACGCCTGGCGAAGGAGCTGCGCGGCCGCGGCGAGCGTGACGCCGTGGTGCTCGGGCCGGAGACGGCGCTGGCCAACGCCATCCTGCTCGGCTCGTTCCGCGACGAAGAGGCGGCGCAGCGGCATCAGGCCGATCTCGCCCGTCGGGGCGTCCGCGGCGCGGTGCTCGGCGCGCGGCCTGCTGGCGCCGCGGCGACGCGCTTCGAGATTCGCGACCTCGACGCCGCGCTGGCGCAGCAGTTGGCCGAGGTGCAGCGCGAGTTCCCGCAGGGCCGGCTCGGCGCCTGCGGGCCCTGAAGCGGAGCGTGTCCCCCGCCTTGCCGCCGTGTTCAACATCGTTTTGGTCGAGCCGGAGATCCCGCCCAACACCGGCAACGTGATCCGGCTGGCTGCCAATAGCGGCGCGCGCCTGCACCTCGTGCGGCCTTTGGGCTTCGAGCTGACCGACAAGCAGTTGCGTCGCGCCGGGCTCGACTACCACGAGTACGCCACGCTCGCCGTGCACGACAGCTTCGATGCGCTGCTGGCGACAGAGCGCCCCGAGTCGCAGAGGCTGTTTGCGCTGACCACCCGCGCGCGACGCTGGTACACGGATGTGCAGTACGCCGCGGGTGACTGGCTGGTATTCGGCGCCGAGTCGAAGGGCCTGCCGGAGGCCGTGCGGTCGCGATTCGCCGAGCCGCAGCGGCTGCGGCTGCCGATGCGACCCAGCAATCGCAGCCTGAACCTCAGCAACGCGGTCGCGGTGGTCGTGTTCGAGGCGTGGCGGCAGCTGGGCTTTGCGGGCGGAAGCTGAGGAGCGTTCGGCCGACCGCGTCGCCGACGGCGTCCTGGGCAGGCCCGCGCGCTGCTGCGGCTGGCGAAGTCGCCTTTGGGCGCAGCGCGTCGCCCAGGCGGCTCGGCGCGAAATCGATGGCGCAGCGGCGCGATGACGCGCCGACGGTACTCGGCGTCAGCGATCATCGCCTGAGCCGCGAAGGCCGTTCGGGCGCGCGACATCCGAGCCGGGAATTGCCGGCACGGGCCGCTGTAAAGGTTTGTCGCCCATGGGCAGGCCGTCGAAGGAACGCGACTGTCCCTGACGCCGAAGGCGGCGGCCAGGGCGGTGCCCACGCCGGGCGCGCCAGTCAGCTGCGATCGAGGTCGTTGGCCGCGGGGGGCGCGGCCGCCACCTGTGCCGCCAGCGCGTCGAGCAGCGCGGCGCTGTCATCGCTCACCGTGAGCAGGTCGCGGTGGGCGACGCGGATGAACTCCTCCTGCACCGCGTGGCGGAGGAAGGCGAGCAGATGGTCGAAGAAGCCGTCGACGTTGAGCAGGCCGACGGGCTTGGCCTGCAGCCGCAACTGGCGCCACGTCACCATCTCGAACATCTCCTCGAACGTGCCGTAGCCGCCGGGCAGGACGATGAACGCGTCGGCGCGGGCGGCCATGACGCGCTTGCGCGTGTGCATCGAGTCGACGACGAGCAATTCACTCAGGCCCTGGTGCGCCACCTCCGGCCGCATCAGGTGCTCCGGGATCACGCCGATCACGTCGCCGCCGGCGGCCAGTGCGCTGTCGGCCAGCGCGCCCATCATGCCGATGTGGCCGCCGCCGTAGACCACGGCGATGCCGCGGCGGGACAGCAGCGCGCCCATGTGGCGCGCCGCCTGCACGTAGGCGGGCCGCGCGCCCGGCTGCGAGCCGCAAAACACGCACGCGGCGCGCAGCGCCATCACCGGCAGGCCCTTGGCGTCGCCACGAGGGCCCGCGTCGCGGTGCGGTCGCGCGTCACGCATGCGGCGCCGATCGCCTTCGGTTTCGTTGCGTCGAGGGCCCCCGCCGCGGTGCGTTGGCACGCCTTCATCCGCCGATTTCGCGCTTGGGGTCGCGCGCCAGCAGCTGCTCGAGTGCCTGCCGTGGCGAGGCCTGTCCCTGCAGCACGGTGCACACCGCCTCGGTGATCGGCATCTGGACCCCCAGCGCCATGGCACGCTGCCGCACGGCGGGTGCCGTCCAAACGCCCTCGGCGACGTGACCGAGGCGCGCCAGCGCCTCGGCCAGCGGCAGCCCTTCGCCGAGCATCAGCCCCACCTGGCGATTGCGCGACAGCTCGCCGGTGCAGGTCAGGATGAGGTCGCCGACCCCGGCCAGCCCCATGAAGGTCGCGGGCTGCGC
>CALGWX010000156.1 GCA_937936215.1 uncultured Burkholderiaceae bacterium
TTCGACAGTCGCGCGCCGATGTCGGCCGGCAGCGCCTCGGCGCGCACCGCCTCCGGCGAGTCGTAGTCGAAGCCGGCGAGTTCGAGCTGGTTGCCGAGCACGCGCAGCACCTTCCAGCCGGGCCGCGCGTCTCCCAGCGGCGGGGTCACGCCGTTGAAGCTCTGCGCCCTGCCCTCGCAGTTGACGAAAGTCCCCGCGGTCTCGGTGAACGGCGTGATCGGCAGGATCGCGTGCGCGTACTCGAGGGCGCTGTTGCGGTAGGCCGCCAGCGCGATCACGGCATCGGCGCCCTTCAGCGCCGCCACCGCGGCGGCCGGGTCGGCGGTGTCGTATTCCGGCTCGCAATTGAGCAGCAGGTAGGCGCGCAGCCCCTGGCGCACCATCGCCGCCGCATCCAGCCCCATCCCCGACGGCACCGCGCCGACGAGGTAGCCGCCGACGCTGTTGGCCGCCTCGCCGATCACGCCGCTGCGGCCACCGATCGCGCCGGCGATCCAGTTCGCCCACGCCTGCAGTTGCGCCGCCTTCGGGTGCTGCGCGGCGGCGTTGCCGAGCAGGATCGCCGCATTGCGCCCGGAGCACAGGCTGGCGGCGATCGCCTGCGCCGTCGCCGAGGCCGTCACGCCGGCCACTGGCGCCGCGATGCCCTTGATCGCGGCCACCGCGGTGGCGATCTCGGCCAGCGCCTGCACCCAGGCGCTCGGCCGCACGATCGCCTTCGCCGCCAGCGGCATCAGCAGATCGTCGTCGACCGCGTGCAGCACGCTCACCTTGGCGCCGTGCTTGACCGCCTGCCGGACCCGCACCGCCAGCAGCGGATGGTCCTTGCGCAGGAACGAGCCGACCAGCAGCAGCCGGTCCAGCGCGTTGATCTCCGCCACCGGCATGCCGAGCCAGGGCGCGCCGGCGCGGCCGCCGTCGGCGGAGAAGTCGGACTGGCGCAGGCGGAAGTCGACGTTCTCCGAGCCGAGGCCGCGCATCAGCCTGGCGAGCAGATACAGCTCCTCGACGGTGCTGTGCGGCGCGGCCAGCGCACCGATGCTGCCGGCGCCGTGCGCGCGGCGCACGTGCTTCAGCGCCTGCGCCGCGTAGGCGAGCGCGTCAGGCCAGTCGACCTCTAGCCACTGCCCGCCCTGCTTGACCATCGGCCGCGTGATGCGGTCGGCGGCGTACAGCCCTTCGTAGGAGAAGCGGTCGCGGTCCGACAGCCAGCACTCGTTGACCGCCTCGTTCTCCAGCGGCAGCACGCGCAGCACGCGGTCCTTCTTGACCTGCACGATCAAGTTCGAGCCGAGCGAGTCGTGCGGGCTGACGCTCTTGCGGCGGGCGAGCTCCCAGGTGCGGGCGGCGTAGCGGAACGGCTTGCTCGTCAGCGCCCCCACCGGGCAGAGGTCGATCATGTTGCCGGAGACCTCGGAGGTCACCGCGCCGTCGACGAAGGCGAGGATCTCGGAGTGCTCGCCGCGCCCGGCCATGCCCAGTTCCATGATGCCTGCGATCTCCTGCCCGAAGCGCACGCAGCGAGTGCAGTGGATGCAGCGCGGCATCTCCTCGGCCGAGATCAGCGGCCCGAGGTTTTTGGCGAACACCACCCGCTTCGGCTCGCTGTAGCGCGACGAGGAGCCACCATAGCCGACCGCGAGGTCCTGCAGCTGGCACTCGCCGCCCTGGTCGCAGATCGGGCAGTCGAGCGGGTGGTTGATCAGCAGGAACTCCATGACCGCCTTCTGCGCCTGCTTGGCGCGCTCGGAGGCGGTGCGCACGATCATGCCCGGCGTGGCCGGCGTGGCGCAGGCCGGCAGCGGCTTCGGAGCCTTCTCGACCTCCACCAGGCACATGCGGCAGTTGGCGGCGATCGACAGCTTGCGGTGGTAGCAGAAGTGCGGCACGTAGATGCCGAGCTTCTCGGCAGCCTGCATCACCATGCTGCCTTCGGGCACCTCGACCTTGCGGCCGTCGATTTCGAGCTCAACCATGGCGGAAGGCGTGGCTGGCGTACGCGACCGCTGCGCGGCCGCGGTTGCCTTCGTCGCGGGAAATCGAACGGGCGAGCTTGGGGCGCAGTGCGCCGCGCCCGGTGCCACTGCGCGCGCCGCAGCGCGCATCGCGGCCGCCGGCCGCAGGCAGCACCGAACCGCGACCAGGCGCGCCGTGGGACGAAGACATGCGGAAGCGGCCGTCGGCGAGCGTCATACGTAATCCGGCACCAGGCAGCGCTTGTGCTCGATGTGGTACTCGAACTCGGCGCGGAAGTGCTTGACGAAGGCGCGCACCGGCATCGCCGCCGCGTCGCCGAGGGCGCAGATGGTGCGGCCCTGGATGTTGTCGGCCACCGAGTTCAGCAGGTCGAGGTCCTCCGGCCTTCCTTGACCGTGCTCGATGCGGTGCACGACGCGGTACAGCCAGCCGGTGCCTTCGCGGCACGGGGTGCACTGGCCGCAGCTTTCCTCGTAATAGAAGTACGACAGCCGCTCCAGGCACCGCACCATGCAGCGGCTGTCGTCCATCACGATCACGGCACCGGAGCCAAGCATCGACCCGGCCTTGGCGATCGAGTCGTAGTCCATGTCGCAGGCCATCATCACTTCGCCCGGCAGCACCGGCATCGACGAGCCGCCGGGGATGCAGGCCTTCAGCTTCCGCCCGCCGCGCATGCCGCCGGCCAACTCCAGCAGCTTGGCGAACGGCGTACCCATCGGCACTTCGTAATTGCCGGGCCGCTCGACGTCGCCGGAGACCGAGAAGATCTTGGTGCCACCGTTGTTGGGCTTGCCCAGCTCGAGGTACTTCTCGCCGCCGTGGTTGATGATCCACGGCACGGCGGCGAAGGTCTCGGTGTTGTTGATCGTGGTCGGCTTGCCATAGAGCCCGTAGCTCGCCGGGAACGGTGGCTTGAAGCGCGGCTGGCCCTTCTTGCCTTCGAGCGACTCGAGCAGCGCCGTCTCCTCGCCGCAGATGTAGGCGCCGTAGCCGTGCGCGGCGTGCAGCTCGAAGCTGAAGTCCGAGCCGAGGATGTTGCGCCCGAGGTAGCCCGCCGCGCGCGCCTGTTCGATCGCCTGCTCGAAGCGCTCGTAGGTCTCCCAGATCTCGCCGTGGATGTAGTTGTAGCCGACACTGGCGCCCATCGCGTAGCCGGCGATGATCATTCCCTCGATGACGATGTGCGGGTTGTAGCGCAGGATGTCGCGGTCCTTGAACGTGCCCGGCTCGCCCTCGTCGGAGTTGCAGACGACGTACTTCTGGCCCGGAAACTGCCGCGGCATGAAGCTCCACTTCAGCCCGGTCGGAAAGCCGGCGCCGCCGCGGCCGCGCAGCGCCGACTTCTTGACCTCCGCGATCACTGTGTCCGGCGTCATCTTGTGCTCGAGGATCTTGCGCAGCGCCGAGTAGCCACCGCGCGCCTCGTAGCCCTTGAGGTCCCAGTTGCTGCCGTCCAGCCCGGCCAGGATGACCGGGCTGATGTGGCGGCCGTGGAAACAGGTCTGCGCCGTCATCGCGTCGCCTTCACCGCGAGGCTCGGCCACGCCCGCGGGCAGCGGCCGGCGCGGCCCGTCGGGGCCGGCCGCATGGCGCGTCGGGGCCAGTTCCCGCACATGGCCTACCTCGCCTGCCTCAGTTCTTCGATCAGCGCATCGAGCTTCTCGTCGCTCATGAAACTGCACATGCGCTTGTTGTTGACCAGCAGCACCGGCGCATCGCCGCAGGCGCCCATGCACTCGCCTTCCTTCAGCGTGAACTCGCCATCGGCCGTGGTCTCGTTGAAGCCGACGCCCAGCCGCTGCTGCAGGTGGCGCGCGGCGCGGTTGCCGCCCGACAGCGCGCACGGCAGGTTCGTGCACACCGTGATCTTGTGCCGCCCGACCGGCTCGAGGTTGTACATCGCGTAGAAGGTGGCCACCTCGTAGGCGGCGATCGGCGGCATGCCGAGGTATTCGGCCACCGCCTCGATCACCTCCTTCGGCAGCCAGCCGTGCTCGTCCTGCGCGATCGCCAGCGCAGCCATCACCGCCGACTGCCGGTGCTCGGGCGGGTACTTGGCGACCTCGCGGTCGATCTTAGCCCGCGCGGCGGCCGACAGCAGTTCCGGGGGCTGGGGCACGGCGCTCATCTTGGCGCTAGCGGTCGATCTCGCCAAAGACGATGTCCTGGGTGCCGATGATCGTCACCGCATCGGCGATCATGTGGCCGCGAGACATCTCGTCCAGCCCCTGCAGGTGCGCGAACCCCGGGGCGCGGATCTTCAGCCGGTACGGCTTGTTGGCGCCGTCCGAGACGAGATAGATGCCGAACTCGCCCTTGGGGTGCTCCACGCCGCAGTACGTCTCGCCCTCGGGCACGTGGAAGCCCTCGGTGAAGAGCTTGAAGTGGTGGATCAGCTCTTCCATGTTCGACTTCATTTCGACCCGCGACGGCGGCGCCACCTTGTGGTTGTCGGTGATCACCGGGCCGGGGTTCTTGCGCAGCCAGTCGACGCACTGGCGGATGATGCGGTTGGACTGCCGCATTTCCTCGACCCGCACCAAATAGCGGTCGTAGCAGTCGCCGTTGCGGCCCACCGGCACGTCGAAGTCGACCTGGTCGTAGACCTCGTAGGGCTGCTTCTTGCGCAGGTCCCAGGCCACGCCCGAGCCGCGCAGCATCGGGCCGGTGAAGCCCATCGCCAGCGCCCGCTCCGGTGACACCACGCCGATGCCCACCAGCCGCTGCTTCCAGATACGGTTGTCGGTGAGCAGCGTCTCGTACTCGTCGACGTACTTGGGGAAGCGATTGGTGAAGTCCTCGATGAAGTCAAGCAGCGAGCCCTGCCGGTTCTCGTTCAGCCGCTTCACCTCGGCCTCGCTGCGCACCCGTGACGGCCTGTACTGCGGCATCGAATCGGGCAGGTCGCGGTACACGCCGCCCGGCCGGTAGTAGGCCGCGTGCATGCGCGCGCCCGAGACCGCCTCGTACATGTCGAACAGGTCCTCGCGCTCGCGGAAGGCGTAAAGCAGCACCGCCATCGCGCCGACGTCGAGCGCGTGGGCGCCGATCCACAGCAGGTGGTTCAGCAGCCGCGTGATCTCGTCGAACATCACCCGGATGTACTGGGCGCGCACCGGCACCTCGACGCCGAGCAGCTTCTCGATCGCCATCACGTAGGCGTGCTCGTTGCACATCATCGACACGTAGTCGAGACGGTCCATGTACGGCACCGACTGGATGAACGTGCGCGTCTCGGCCAGCTTCTCGGTGGCCCGGTGCAACAGGCCGATGTGCGGGTCGGCGCGCTGGATCACTTCGCCGTCGAGCTCCAGCACCAGCCGCAGCACGCCGTGCGCCGCCGGATGCTGCGGCCCAAAGTTCAGCGTGTAGTTCTTGATCTCAGCCATGAGGCGACGCCATCGGTCGGAGCTGAGAGCGCGCAGCGGGTTGCCTCTGCAGCTTAACTTCGGCGGCCGCTGACCTGCGCGCAGCGCAGGTTAAGCCCGCGGCACGCGGGCGGCGGACGGCAAAGTTCAGCGTGTAGTTCCTGATCTCGGCCACGACCTAGCGCCCCTGCGCGTAGCCTTCCTCGCGGATCACCCGCGGGACGATCTCGCGCGGCTCGATCGTCACCGGCTGGTAGACGACGCGCCGCTGCTCCGGGTCGTAGCGCATCTCGACGTGGCCGGTGATCGGGAAGTCCTTGCGGAACGGATGGCCGACGAAGCCGTAGTCGGTCAGGATGCGGCGCAGGTCGGCATGGCCCTCGAAGACGATGCCGAACAGGTCGAACGCCTCGCGCTCGAACCAGCCGGCCGACGCCCACACCGAGGTGACCGAGGCCACCACCGGCAGGTCGTCATCGGGGCAGAACGTGCGCACCCGCAGCCGCCAGTTGTGCGTCACCGACAGCAGGTGCATCACGACGGCGAAGCGGCTGCCGCTCCAGGCGCCGTGGCCGTAGTCGCGGTAGTCGACGCCGCACAGGTCGATCAGCTGCTCGAAGCGCAGCCGCTCGTCGTCGCGCAGGATGCGCGCCGCCTCCAGGTGCTCGGCGGCCGGCACCACGATCGTCACCTCGCCGAGCGCGACCTTCGTATCCGCGATCTTTTCGCCGAGGGCGGCGCTGAGGTGCTTGACGAGGGTGTCCAGTCGGCTCATGGGACGGCTCACCGCGCGATCGTGTTGGTGCGCCGGATCTTGTTCTGCAGCTGGATGATCCCGTAGATCAGCGCCTCGGCCGTCGGCGGGCAGCCGGGCACGTAAACGTCGACCGGCACGATGCGGTCGCAGCCGCGCACGACCGAGTAGCTGTAGTGGTAGTAGCCGCCGCCGTTGGCGCACGAGCCCATGCTGATCACCCAGCGCGGCTCGGCCATCTGGTCGTAGACCTTGCGCAGCGCCGGCGCCATCTTGTTGCACAGCGTGCCGGCGACAATCATCACGTCGCTCTGGCGCGGACTGGGCCGGAACATCACGCCGAAGCGGTCGAGGTCGTAGCGCGAGGCGCCGGCGTGGATCATCTCCACCGCGCAGCAGGCCAGGCCGAAGGTCATCGGCCACAGCGAGCCGGTCTTGCTCCAGTTGATGAGCTTGTCGACGCTGGTAGTGACGAAGCCCTCGTTCAGGATGCCTTCAACGCCCATCTCGTGTCACCTCGGCTGGGCTACTCCCAGTCGATCGCGCCCTTTTTCCACTCGTAGACGAAGCCCACGGTCAGGATGGCGAGGAAGACCATCGCCGCCCAGAAGCCGGCGCTCCACTGGCCGAGCCCCATCATCGCGGCCGCGAACGGAAACAGGAAAGCGATCTCGAGATCGAACAGGATGAACAGGATCGCCACCAGGTAGTAGCGCACGTCGAACTTCATGCGCGCGTCCTCGAACGCCTCGAAGCCGCACTCGTAGGGCGACAGCTTCTCCGGGTCGGGACGCCGCGGCCCGAGCAGCGCGCCGACGGCGATCGGCGCCACGCCTACGAGCAGACCGACCAGCAGGAACAGCAGGATCGGCAGGTAGCTTTCGAGGATCATCGGGGCGGATCGGGTCAGGCGCGACTAGCCGCTCGGATCGGCGCCGGCATCAACTGCTGCCGCCGGTGGCACCGGCGGCCCGGTGCCCTGGTTCAGGTGGTGCCCACGGTGAGATTCGAACTCACACAGCTTGCGCCGCCACCCCCTCAAGATGGTGTGTCTACCAATTCCACCACGTGGGCAAAAACGACGCGATCTTACTGCAATCGATCGCCGCCCACCGGGCCGAACGCCGGCATTTCCCTGCGCGCGACGCTGCCTTGGCGCGCGCGGCGTACCTACTTGGGGATATCGGCCGCCTTGCCGCCGCCGTCCTTCGCCGGTTCCGCCGGCGGCGCGCCCTCCGACTTCGCCGGCGCGGGGATGTCGGCCGCGCCGGCGGGCGCCGGTGCCGGCGCCGGCATCGTGCTCATCACGCCACCCGAGGGTTGCGGGCCGACGCGGCCGGTTCTGGCGGTGTAGGCCAGGCCGAGCGTGGCGAGGAAGAACAGCGTCGCCACGACCGCCGTCGACCGCGACAGGAAGTTCGCCGAGCCCGTGGCGCCAAACAGGCTGCCGGAGGCGCCGCCGCCAAAGGCCGCGCCCATGTCGGCGCCCTTGCCGTGCTGCAGCAGCACCAGCACGATGATCGCGATCGCGCACAGCACCTGCGCCACGATCAGCAGAGTCGTCAGATAAGACATCGTCGTCCCCGTCTACTTGGCGGCCGCGCAGATGGCGGCGAAGTCCGCCGCCACCAGCGATGCGCCGCCGATCAATCCACCATCGATGTCCGGCTGTGCGAACAGCTCCGCCGCATTGCCAGGCTTCACGCTGCCGCCGTAAAGGATGCGCAGCTGCTGCGCCGCCGTCGCGTCGGCCGCGGCGAGCTGGGCGCGGATCGCTGCCTGCACCTCCTGCGCCTGGGCGGGCGTCGCGGTGCGGCCGGTGCCGATCGCCCACACCGGTTCGTACGCCAGTGCGCCAGCCGCCAGCTTTGCCACCGAGCACTGCGCCAGCACCGCGGCCACCTGCGCCGCGACCACGTCGAGCGTGCGACCGGCATCGCGCTCGGAAAGGGTCTCGCCGACGCAGACGATCGGCCTCAGCCCCAAGGCGATCGCCCGTGCCGCCTTCTTGGCCACCAGCTCGTTCGTCTCGCCGTACATCGCGCGCCGCTCGGAGTGGCCGACAATGACCCATCGGCAGCCGACGTCGAGCAGCATCTCGCCGGCGACCTCGCCGGTGAAGGCGCCAGGCGCCTGCTCCGACAGGTTCTGGGCGCCGAGGTCGGTGCCGGTGCCGGCCAGCCCCGCCCCGACCTGCGGCAGATACACGAACGGCGCGCAGACCACGGTGTCGCAGGTCGAGGCCACGCTCCGCCAGGCCGCGATCCACTGCGCGTTGGCGGCGCTCGATCCATTCATCTTCCAGTTGGCGGCAACGAGCTTGCGTCGCATGGGGGCCTCCGGTCAGGCGGGTTGATGGCGTGCGGCCGGCGCACCGACGCGCGGCACCGGGACCTCGCGCGCCGCGGCATCCACTTCCAGGACGATCTTGCCGACGTGCTGGCTCGACTCCATCAGCGCGTGCGCCGCCGCGGCCTCGGCGAGCGGAAAGACGCGATGGATCACGGCGCGGACGCGCCCGCCTTCGATCAGCGGCCACACGACCTCGCGCAGGCGACGGGCGATCGCGCCCTTGAACTCCACGGAACGCGGCCGCAGCGTCGAGCCGGTGATGGTCAGCCGCCGCCGCAGCACCGCGCCGAGATCGACCGTGGCCTTGGCGCCGCCGAGCACTGCGATGATCACCAACCGGCCGTCGTCGGCCAGGCACTGCAGTTCACGCGGCACGTAGTCGCCGGCGACCATATCGAGGACGACGTCGACGCCGCGGCCGCCGGTGAACTCCTTGACCACGGCAACGAAGTCCTCGCGGCGATAGTTGATCGCCCGCGCCGCGCCCAGCTCCACACAGGCGCGGCACTTCTCGTCCGAGCCCGCGGTCGCGAGCACCGTGCTGCCGAGCGCGGCGGCGAGTTGGATCGCCGTCACCCCGACGCCGCTCGTGCCGCCCTGCACCAGCAACGCTTCGCCGCGCGCCAGACGGGCGCGGTCGTAGAGATTGCTCCAGACGGTAAAGAAGGTTTCCGGCAGGGCGGCCGCCTCGATGAAGCTCAGGCCTGCGGGCACCGGCAGCAATTGTGGCACCGGCACCACGCAGTGCTCGGCATAGCCGCCGCCGGCCACCAGGCCGCAGACGGCGTCACCGACGCCAAAGCCGCTGCCTTCGAGGTCGCCGCCCTCGATGAGACCCGCCACTTCGAGCCCCGGCACGTCGGACGCGCCCGGCGGTGGCGCGTAGGCGCCCTTGCGCTGCAGGACGTCCGGCCGGTTCACGCCGGCGGCGAGCACCCGCACCAGCGCCTCGCCGCGCCCCGCGCGCGGCAGCGGCCGCGCCGCGACGCGCAAAACCTCCGGCCCACCGGGCTGGGCGATCTCGATCGCGAGCATCGCTAGTCGCCGCCCGCCGAAAGCGGGCGCTCCGGCCTGGGGTCCCCCGTCGGCGCGGCCGCGGTCGATGGGCGATGTGGCCTCGACGCGAGCCACCGCGCCTCCCATGCGGACGCAACGGTGTGGACAACGCGTCTCATGTCAGTCTCGGCAAACGGCCGCCACGCGCCAGCCTACCCGCCATAATGGGGCGGCGAGCGGGAGCACGCTTTGGCCCCGTTCCATTTCAGTTCGCGCCGAGACTCGCCGCGCTGGTCCGCGCTACTGCTGCGTGGCGCCGGCTTCCGCGGCGTCGGCAGCGGCGGCCTTCATCGACAGGCGCACCCGGCCTTTTTCGTCGGCCTCGATCACCTTGACCTTCACCGTCTGGCCTTCCTTCAGGTAATCGGAGACCTGGTTCACGCGCTCGGCGGCGATCTGCGAGATGTGCAGCAGGCCGTCGCGCCCCGGCAGGATCTGCACGATGGCGCCGAAGTCGAGCAGCCGCAGCACCGTGCCCTCGTAGACCTTGCCGACCTCGACCTCGGCGGTCAGCTCGCGGATGCGCCGCTCGGCCTCGCGGCCCTTTTCCATGTCGACGCTGGCGATGATGATCGTGCCGTCGTCCTCGATGTCGATCTGCGTGCCGGTCTCCTCGGTCAGCGCGCGGATCACCGCGCCGCCCTTGCCGATCACGTCGCGGATCTTCTCCGGGTTGATCTTCATCTTGATCATCCTCGGCGCGAAGGCGGAAAGCTCGCCGCGAGGCGCCTCCATCGCCCGCTGCATCTCGGCCAGGATGTGCATGCGGCCTTCCTTCGCCTGGGCGAGCGCGACCTGCATGATCTCCTTGGTGATGCCCTCGATCTTGATGTCCATCTGCAGCGCGGTCACGCCGGTGGCGGTGCCCGCGACCTTGAAGTCCATGTCCCCGAGGTGGTCCTCGTCGCCGAGGATGTCGGTCAGCACGGCAAACTTGTTGCCTTCCTTGATCAGGCCCATTGCCACGCCGGCCACGTGCGCCTTGACCGGCACGCCGGCATCCATCATCGCCAGGCAGCCGCCGCACACGCTCGCCATCGACGACGAGCCGTTGCTCTCGGTGATCTCGGAGACCAGGCGGATCGAGTACTGGAACTCCTCCGCCGTCGGCAGCACCGCCGCCAGCGCCCGCTTGGCCAGTCGGCCGTGGCCGATCTCGCGCCGCTTCGGCGCACCGACGCGGCCGGTCTCACCGGTGGCGAACGGCGGCATGTTGTAGTGCATCATGAAGCGCTCGCGGTACTCGCCCATCAGCGCGTCGATGATCTGCTCGTCCTGCTTGGTGCCGAGCGTGGCGGTGACCAGCGCCTGCGTCTCGCCGCGCGTGAACAGCGCCGAGCCGTGCGTGCGCGGCAGCACGCCTAGCCGAATGGCGATCGGCCGCACCGTGCGCGTGTCGCGGCCGTCGATGCGCGGCTCGCCCTCGAGGATCTGGCTGCGCACGATCTTCGCTTCGAGGTCGAAGAGGATGTTGCCGATCTCGTTGCGGTCCGGCGGCGGCACGCCGGCGGCCGCCGCGTCCTCGGCGAGCCGGCCCAGCACCAGCGCGTGCACGTCGCGCAGCTTCTGCTGCCGCGCCTGCTTGCTGCGGATCTCGTAGGCGGCGCGCAGTTCGGCGCCGGCGATCTGCGTCACCTTGGCGATCAGCGCCTCGTTCTTCGCCGGCGGCTGCCAGTCCCACACTGGCTTGCCGGCCTCGCGCACCAGGTCATGGATGGCGTTGATCGCCGCCTGCATCTGTTCGTGGCCGTAGACCACCGAACCGAGCATCACCTCCTCGGGCAACTGGTCGGCCTCGGACTCGACCATCAGCACCGCCCGCTCGGTGCCGGCCACCACCAGGTTCAGCTTCGATTGCTTCAGCTGGCTGGCGGTCGGGTTCAGCACGTACTGGCCGTCGATGTAGCCCACGCGCGCGGCGCCGATCGGGCCCTTGAAGGGAATGCCGGAGATCGACAGCGCCGCCGAGGCGCCGATCATCGCCGGGATGTCGGGGTCGATCTCGGGGTTCACCGACAGCACGTGCACCACCACGTGCACCTCGTTGAAGAAGCCGTCCGGAAACAGCGGCCGGATTGGCCGGTCGATCAGCCGGCTGGTCAGCGTTTCCTTCTCCGACGGCCGCCCCTCGCGCTTGAAGAAGCCGCCCGGGATCTTGCCGGCGGCATAGGTCTTCTCGATGTAGTCGACCGTCAGCGGGAAGAAATCCTGCCCCGGCTTCGCCTCGGTGCGCGCCACCACGGTGGCGAGCACGACCGTGTCGTCCATCGACACCAGCACCGCCCCCGTGGACTGGCGGGCGATCTCGCCCGTTTCTAGCGTGACGGTGTGCGCACCATACTGGAACGACTTGCTTACTTTCTCGAACACGTTGGCATTCCTTCAGGGTGAAAGTGCGGCCGCCGGCCTTCGGCGGCTGCGCCGAGGCCGGTCGTCGCGGCAGGCAACCCGCAATAGCGGAAGGGCTGCGGCGCCCCGAGCGTGCAACCCGGCTCTTTGGGACCCGCCCCAAGGCCGCGGCGCAGCGGACGGCGCACGATTACTTGCGCAGGCCGAGGCTCTCGATCAGCCCCTTGTACGACTCGGGGCTCTTGCCCTTCAGATAATCGAGCAGCTTGCGGCGGCGGCTGACCAGCTTCAGGAGGCCACGCCGGGAGTGGTGGTCCTTCACGTGGGTCTTGAAGTGCTCGGTCAGTTCGTTGATGCGGGCGGTGAGCAGCGCCACCTGGACTTCCGGCGAACCGGTATCGCCCTTGGCGCGTTGATACTTGGCGACGATCTCGCCTTTGTTGATGTTCGCAACAGGCATGGGTTTCCCTTTCGAAACAGACACGCGGACGCGGAAGGAAGGCCGCGCCGTGAAAGGCTGCAAGTATATCGGAACGGGTCGCGCGGCCACCGGCCGCCCCAAGGCTGCCGGACGCCTTGCGAAGGTGCGCCCGTTGCCATGGCAGCAGCGCCGCCTGTGGCGCACCCGGCGCGGCGGCGAAGGCGGCCCGGCTACGGCGTCAACGACGTCTGCGGGTTCAGCCGCTCGGTCGTCGTGTACAGCTTGTTCAGCGCGTTCAGATACGCCTTGGCGCTGGCGGCAACGATGTCCGGATCGGCGCCGACGCCGTTGACGATCCGCCCGGCGCGGCCCAGCCGCACCGTGACCTCGCCCTGCGACTCGGTGCCGGTGGTGATCGCGTTGACCGAGTACAGCAGCAGTTCCGAGCCGCTCTTGACCTCGGCCTCGATCGCCTTCAGCGAGGCATCGACCGGCCCGTTGCCGTCGGCCTCCGAGACGACCTCGCGGCCGCCGATCGAGAACACCACCCGCGCATGCGGGCGTTCGCCGGTCTCCGAGTGCTGCGACATCGACACCAGCTTGAAGTACTCGTCGTGCGGCGTGACCGCCTCGTCGGAGAAAAGCGCCTGGATGTCCTCGTCGAAGATCTCGGCCTTGCGGTCCGCCAGTTCCTTGAACTTGGCGAAGGCGGCGTTCAACTCGGCCTCGCTTTCGACCGGGATGCCGAGTTCCTGCACCCGCTGCTTGAAGGCATTGCGCCCCGACAGCTTGCCGAGGACGATCTTGTTCGCGCCCCAGCCCACGTCTTCGGCGCGCATGATCTCGTAGGTGTCGCGCGCTTTCAGCACGCCATCCTGGTGGATGCCGGAGGCGTGCGCGAACGCATTCGCCCCGACCACCGCCTTGTTCGGCTGCACCACGAAGCCGGTGATGCTCGAAACGAGCTTCGACGCCGGTACCAGGTGCGTGGTGTCGATCCCGACCTCGAGCCCGAAGTAATCGCGGCGCGTGCGCACCGCCATCACCACCTCCTCCAGCGAGCAGTTGCCGGCGCGCTCACCGAGGCCGTTGATCGTGCACTCGACCTGGCGCGCGCCGCCGATCTTCACCCCGGCCAGCGAGTTGGCCACCGCCATGCCGAGGTCGTTGTGGCAGTGCACCGACCAGATGGCCTTGTCCGAGTTCGGGATGCGCCGGCGCAAATTGGCGATGAACTCGCCGTACAGCTCCGGCACCGCATAGCCGACGGTGTCCGGGATGTTGATCGTGGTGGCGCCTTCGGCGATCACCGCTTCCAGCACGCGGCAGAGGAAATCCGGCTCGGAGCGGTAGCCGTCTTCGGGCGAGAACTCGACGTTGTCGGTGAACTGGCGCGCGAAGCGCACTGCGAGTTTCGCCTGCTCCAGTACCTGCTCCGGCGTCATCCGCAGCTTCTTTTCCATGTGCAGCGGCGAGGTGGCGATGAAGGTGTGGATGCGGCGGTTGTCGCAGCCGGCCAGCGCCTCGGCGGCGCGGGAGATGTCCTTATCGTTGGCGCGCGCCAGCGAACAGACGGTGGAGTCCTTGACCGCGTTGGCGATCGCCCGCACCGCCTCGAAGTCGCCGTTGGAGCTGGCGACGAAGCCGGCCTCGATCACGTCCACCCGCAGCCGCTCCAGCTGCTTGGCGATGCGCAGCTTTTCCTCGCGCGTCATCGACGCGCCGGGGCTTTGCTCGCCGTCGCGCAGGGTGGTGTCGAAAATGATCAGGCGTTCCATGGTCGGTCTCCAAACGGACTTCGCTCCGCCGGCGTTGCGCGGGCGGACGGACTGGCTCGGGTTGAGGGGAGGGAGTTATCTGCGCGCGAGGCGCAGCAGTAGGCACCGCAAGCCGAGGCCGGCTGCGGGAAGGCGGGGGGCAAGGCGCTGCGTGGACATCGCGCGCACTATAGGGGGAATCGCCGCCGGCGACAACCGTTCAGCGCCCGCCGGGCTCGATCGGAACCGGCCGCGCCGGATTCGACTCGCCGCGGAACCACCGCCAGGCCCAGTAGATGTAGCCGGACACCGCGTAACAGCAGAACAGGGTGAACAGCGCGATCGGCGGGTCGGAGGAGACGATGAAGATCAGCACGATCACCGCCACCATGACCCAGAACGGCACGCTGCGGCGGATCTGGAAGTTCTTGCCGCTATAAAACGGCGCGCTGGAGACCATCGTCAGCCCGGCGTACACGGTCAGGCCGAAGGCCACCCAGGGCAGTGCCGCGTCCTTGATGTGGAACTTGTTGTCGATCGCCAGCCACACGAAGCCGGCGATCAGTGCCGCCGCGGCCGGACTCGGCAGCCCCTGGAAGAAGCGCTTGTCGACCACGCCGAGGTTGGCGTTGAAGCGCGCCAGCCGCGCTGCCGCACAGGCGCAATAGACGAACGCCCCGGCCCAGCCCCAGCGGCCCAGGTCGCTCAGGATCCACTCGTACATCACCAGCGCCGGGGCCACCCCGAACGAGGTCATGTCCGACAGCGAGTCGAGCTGCTCGCCGAAGGCGCTCTGCGTGTTGGTCAGGCGCGCGACCCGGCCGTCCATGCCGTCGAGCACCATGGCCACGAAAATGGCGATCGCGGCTGCCTCGAAGCGCTGGTTCATCGCCTGCACGATGGCGAAAAAGCCCGCAAACAGCGCCGCCATCGTGAAGAGATTCGGCAGCAGGTAGATGCCGCGCCGGCGGTGCACCGGCCGCACCACGACCTCCTCCACCCCCGGCACGGCGGGCCGGACGAAGGGGCGCGGCTTGCGGCGGCGGAAGCGCATGCGCTCGGTCAGAGCTCGGCGAGGATGCTGCTGGCGGCCGCCACGCGGTCGCCGACCGCCACCCGCGGCCGCGCAGTCAGCGGCAGATAGACGTCCACCCGCGAGCCGAAGCGGATGAAGCCGTAGCGCTGCCCGCGCGCCAGCCGGTCGCCCGCCTTGACGTAGCAAAGGATGCGGCGCGCGATCAGGCCGGCCACCTGCACCACCGTGATGCGCTCGCCATTCAAGCGCAGCACCATCGCGTTGCGCTCGTTCTCGGTCGAGGCCTTGTCGAGATCGGCGTTGATGAACTTGCCCGCCTGGTACTCGACCCGCTCGACCACGCCGTCGGCCGGCGAGCGGTTCGAGTGCACGTTGAACACGTTCATGAACACGCTGATCAGCAGGGTGTCGCGATCGGTGTAGGGATCGCGCGCCCGGTCGACCTTGACGATGCGCCCGTCGGCGGGCGCCAGGATGGCGTTGGCCTGCTGCGGAATCTCGCGCGGCGGGTCGCGGAAGAACTGGATGACGAAGATCGCCAGCAGCCACAGCGGCAGCGACCAGGCGAACCCAGCCACCGCCCAGACGATGATGGCCGCGGCCAGCGCGCCAAACACGAACGGCCAGCCCTCGCGGGCGATGATCGGATGCGGGTAGGCAGACACTGGCGAACGAAACGGCTGCGACTTGCCCCAATGGTATCCGCAAGCCGCGACCGCAGCCGGACGCCAGTCTTCAGCCTCTCGCGCGAGTCTGCCGCCTGCTGGCGGCACGCGCCGGTCAAGCCGACCGGCGCTTGCGCCACGCCGCTCAGGCAGGCGCGCTGCCCTACGGAGGCAGCAGGCGCGCCCGGCCGGTGACCGTGAGTTGCTGCACCGACCGGCCGGCATCGAACTGCGGCTCTTCCACCGCCGGCGCTGCGCTCGGCATCATCTCCGCGCGCATCCGTGGCAATGGCATCGGCGGCGGCGTGACCCCGAAGTTCAGTTCCTCCAGCCGCAGCCGGTCGGCCGGCACGTTCAGCGCCCGCGCCGCGGCGGCCAGCTTGGCCTGCAGATTGGCCACCGCCTGCTCGATCAATTCGCCCTCCACCCGCGTGCGCGCCGCTCTCGACAGGCGAAAGTCGATGCTGCCGAGTGCCAGCGTCTGCTGTGCCGCCGCCACCGCCCGCGGCAGGCCCGCCAGATCGCTGCTGCGAAAGGTGACGCCCTGGCGCACTCGCCAGCCGACGAGCTTGCGTTGCGTGCCCGGCTGGTAGACGGGGAAGCTGCTGTAGCCGGCGGTCTCGACCACCGCCTTCGGATCGGCACGTTTGAGCTGCGCCAGGCCGTCGACGACGCGTTGGTTGACCAGCGACTGCGCGCGCGCCAGCTCGGTCTCCTGCGCCTCGAAGAAGAAGTGCGCCACGACCTCGTCGTTGGCGACCTCGGTCTCAGCGGCACCAGTCATCAGGAGGACGACACCCTCGCCGCGCGCCGGCGTTTGCGCCGCCGCGGCAGCGCCCGTCAGGCCGAGAGCCACCGCCAGCGCCGCGCGGAACGTGGCCGCCTTTAGCGCCCGAAGCGTTTGCGCGAGCGCGTGGCTATCCGCTCGATCGGGCCGCAAGTCAGCGACCGCGGCCCCCCTGCGGCCGACGCGACCGCCGCGCATTTCCGACCGCACGGGCGCACCGTCGCGCATCAGTTCCGCGAACGGTCGACCAGCCGGTTCGCCTTGATCCACGGCATCATCGCGCGGAGCTTCTCGCCGACCTTCTCGATCTCGTGCTCGGCCATCAGGCGGCGGCGGGCGAGCAGGGTCGGTGCCCCGGCGCGGTTTTCGAGGATGAAGCTCTTCGCGTACTCGCCGGTCTGGATGCGCTCCAGCGCCTTCTTCATCGCCGCGCGGCTGGAATCGTTGATCACCTCGGGCCCGGTCAGGTACTCGCCGTACTCGGCGTTGTTCGAGATCGAGTAGTTCATGTTGGCGATGCCGCCCTCGTACATCAGGTCGACGATCAGCTTCAGCTCGTGCAGGCACTCGAAATAGGCCATCTCGGGGGCGTAACCCGCCTGCACCAGCGTCTCGAAGCCCGCCTTGACCAGCTCGACGCAGCCGCCGCAGAGCACCGCCTGCTCGCCGAAGAGATCCGTTTCGGTCTCCTCGCGGAAGTTGGTCTCGATGATGCCGGCCTTGCCGCCGCCGATGGCCGCCGCGTAAGAAAGCGCCGTGTCGCGGGCGCGGCCCGACACGTCCCGGTGCACCGCGATCAGCATCGGCACGCCGCCGCCGCCGGCGTAGGTCGAGCGCACCGTGTGGCCCGGCGCCTTCGGCGCCACCATGATCACGTCAAGATCCGCGCGCGGCTGCACCTGCCCGTAGTGGATGTTGAAGCCGTGCGCGAAAGCCAGCGCCGCACCCTGCTTGATGTTGGCGTGGATCGACTCGCTGTAGACCTGCGCGTGGTTCTCGTCCGGCAGCAGGATCATCACGATGTCGGCGTCCTTGACCGCCTCGGCGACCTCCTTGACGGTGAAGCCGGCGTTGACGGCCTTGGTCCACGAGGCGCCGCCGGCGCGCAGCGCCACCGTCACCTTGACCCCCGAGTCCTTCAGGTTCATCGCGTGGGCGTGGCCCTGCGAGCCGTACCCCACGATCGCCACGTGCTTGCCCTTGACCAGCGACAGATCGGCATCCTTGTCGTAATAGACCTTCATGGCTCTCCTCCTGCGCTTCACGTATACGCGCCGCTGCGCGGCGCACGTGCACGTGAAGCGGTTCAAGTTGGTGCGCGCCGCTTGGGGCGGCCCGGCGCTGCGCGCAAGATGACATACAACGAAAAAGCGCCGCCGCTCCTAGACCCTGAGAATCCGCTCCCCCCGCCCGATGCCGGAACTGCCGGTGCGCACCGTTTCGAGGATCGCGGCGCGGTCCACCGCCCGGATGAAGGCGTCGAGCTTGTCGGTGTTGCCCGTCAGCTCGATCGTGTAGGTGCGCTCGGTCACGTCGATGATGCGGCCGCGGAAGATGTCGGCCATCCGCTTCATCTCCTCGCGCTCCTTGCCCACCGCGCGCAGCTTGATCAGCATCAGCTCGCGCTCGGTGTAGTCGGCCTCGGTGAGGTCGACCACCTTGACCACCTCGATCAGCCGGTTCAGGTGCTTGGTGATCTGCTCGATCACGTCGTCCGAGCCGGTGGTGACGATCGTCATCCGCGACAGCGACGGATCCTCGGTCGGCGCCACGGTCAGCGTCTCGATGTTGTAGCCCCGCGCCGAGAACAGCCCCACCACGCGCGACAGCGCGCCGGGCTCGTTCTCCAGGAGGACGGCGATGATGTGCCTCATCTCACAGGTCCTCCGAGCCGAGCAGCATCTCCGTGAGGCCCTTGCCGGCCTTGACCATCGGCCAGACGTTCTCGGTCTGGTCGGTGATGAAGTCGAGGAACACCAGCCGGTCCTTCAGCTTGCCGAATGCCTCGCGCAGCGCCGGCTCGACGTCGGCCGGCCGCTCAATCCGCATGCCGACGTGGCCGTAGCTTTCCGCCAGCTTGACGAAGTCTGGCAGCGCGTCCATGTACGAGTGCGAATAGCGGCTGCCATAGTCGATCTGCTGCCACTGCCGCACCATGCCGAGGTAGCGGTTGTTGAGATTGACGATCTTCGGCGTCAGGTCGTACTGCTTGCAGGTCGACAGCTCCTGGATGCACATCTGGATCGACGCCTCGCCGGTGATCACCGCCACTGGCGCGCCCGGATTGGCCATCTGCACGCCCATCGCGTAGGGCAGGCCGACCCCCATCGTGCCGAGGCCGCCGGAGTTGATCCAGCGCCGCGGCTTGTCGAACTTGTAGTACTGCGCCGCCCACATCTGGTGCTGGCCGACGTCGGAGGTGATGAAGGCGTCGCCGCCGGTGACCTTCCACAGCGTCTCGACCACGTACTGCGGCTTGATGACCGACGCGTCGCGGTCGTAGCGCAGGCAGTCGCGCTTGCGCCACTCGTTGATCCGCGCCCACCAGGCTTCGACCGCGGCGCCATTCGTCCGCGGCGGCGCCGCCTCCAGCTGCGCCAGCAGCTCGGTCAGCACCTCTTTGACGTCGCCGACGATCGGCACGTCAACCTTGACCCGCTTCGAGATCGACGACGGGTCGACGTCGATGTGGATGATCTTGCGCTGGTTCTGCGCGAAGTGCTTCGGGTTGCCGATGACGCGGTCGTCGAAGCGGGCGCCGATGGCCAGCAGGACGTCGCAGTCCTGCATCGCCATGTTGGCCTCGTACGTGCCGTGCATGCCGAGCATGCCGAGGAACTTCGGGTCGGAGGCCTTGAAGCCGCCCAGTCCCATCAGCGTGTTGGTGCACGGGTAGCCGAGCAGGTTGACCAGCCGGTTCAGCAGTTCGCTGGAGTCCGACAGGATCACGCCGCCGCCGGTGTAGATCATCGGCCGCTCGGCGTTGGCGAGCAGCTGCACCGCCTTCTTGATCTGCCCGAGATGGCCTTTGAGCACCGGGTTGTACGAGCGCATCGTCAGCTGCCGCGGGTACTCAAACTTGCAGCGGGCGATGGTGACGTCCTTGGGGATGTCGACCAGCACCGGCCCCGGGCGGCCGCTGCGGGCGATGAAAAAGGCCTTGGCGAGGGTGGTGGCCAGGTCGCGGACGTCCTTGACCAGGAAGTTGTGCTTGACGCACGGCCGCGTGATGCCGACCGTGTCGCACTCCTGGAAGGCGTCCTGGCCGATCGCGTGCGTCGGCACCTGGCCGGTGATGATCACGAGCGGGATCGAGTCCATGTACGCGGTGGCGATGCCGGTGACCGCGTTGGTCACGCCCGGACCGCTGGTCACCAGCGCTACCCCCGTCTTCCGGCTGGAGCGCGAATAGGCGTCGGCCGCGTGCACGGCCGCCTGCTCGTGCCGCACCAGGATGTGCTGGAACTTGTCCTGCTTGAAGATCTCGTCGTAAATGTAGAGGACGGCGCCGCCGGGATACCCGAAGACGTGTTCGACCCCTTCTTCGACCAGGCACCGCACGACGATCTCGGCGCCAGTGATGTGTTCGGTGTGCGTTTCCGGCCGCTTGGCGGCTGCGGTTTCCGCGCTGATGGACTGCATGCTGCGACTCCTCTCAAGGTCCACGGGAGATTGATTGGATGCCGTTCCGTGCCGGCTTGTGGCCGGTGGTGCGGCGAGCGCGATTAGCGGGTGCGATGCAACGGGATGGGCTGCTCCGGGGCTAAGTGGCGACTTGTGGTGCAAGACCGCGCACGATACTGCACCGCATCAGGATGAGCAAACGGCCCTTTGCCGCGTGATCCTGCGGACCCCTCTGCTAGGATCATTTTAGAAACCGAAACAGATAGGCAGCCGGGCAATTGGCCCGCGGTCGCGGCCGATGGCCACCCGAGAAGAACTGTCGGAATTCCTGGCCAGCGTCGAGCGGCGAGCCTACAAGCAGGCGCTGTTCGCGGTGCGCGACGAATCGCACGCGCTCGACATCGTCCAGGACGCGATGATGAAGATCGCCGAGAACTA
>CALGWX010000157.1 GCA_937936215.1 uncultured Burkholderiaceae bacterium
GAGATGGTGATGCCGGGCGACAACATCGCCATGGACGTGGCGCTGATTGCGCCGATCGCGATGGAAGAGGGCCTGCGCTTTGCCATCCGCGAAGGCGGCCGCACCGTCGGCGCCGGCGTGGTGGCAAAGATCATCGAGTAGTCGTTCCCGCTGCAGCGGCCGGGGGTGCCGAGTGGCGCCCCCGCGCTGCCGGTCATCCCTGATTTCGGCGGCCGCGCGGGCGGTGCGCCGCGCTCTTTGAAGGAAAGCAGCATGCAAAGCCAACGCATCCGCATTCGCCTGAAGGCGTACGACTACAAGCTGATCGACCAGTCGGCGCTGGAGATCGTCGACACCGCCAAACGCACCGGCGCGGTCGTCCGCGGGCCGGTGCCGCTGCCGACGCGGATCCAGCGTTTCGACATCCTGCGCTCGCCGCACGTGAACAAGACCTCGCGCGACCAGTTCGAGATCCGCACCCACCTGCGGCTGATGGACATCATCGACCCGACCGACAAGACGGTCGATGCGCTGATGAAGCTCGACCTGCCGGCGGGAGTCGACGTCGAAATCAAGGTGCAGTAAGCGCCGCGCCGGCATCTTTGCGTCGCCGCGCCGCCTTCGTTACAATCGCAGTCTTTTCGCCGACTGTCGGGCTTGAAGGCCGCAGTCACGAGGCGAGGAACATCGGTCCCGGCCAATCGTAGCCGGGGTTGGGAGCAACAAACAATGAGCGAACAGACTCAGACGGGTTCGCCGTCTGCCGGTCGCCTGGGCCTGCTTGGGCGCAAGGTCGGCATGACCCGCATCTTCACGGCCGAAGGGGAGTCGATCCCCGTGACCGTGCTCGACGTCTCCAACAACCGCATCGCGCAGGTTCGCAGCGTCGAAGCCGACGGCTATGCGGCGGTGCAGGTCGCCTTTGGCAAGCGCCGCGCCTCGCGTGTGTCCAAGCCGCTGGCCGGCCACTTCGCCAAGGCGGGCGTGGAAGCGGGCGAGGTGCTCAGGGAGTTCCGTGTCGACGCGGCGATGGCCGCCGAATTCAAGCCCGGCGGCATCCTGTCGGTCGACCTCTTCAGCGAAGGCCAGAAGGTCGACGTGACGGGCATCACGATCGGCAAGGGCTTCGCCGGCGTGATCAAGCGGCATCACTTCTCGTCGAACCGCGCCTCGCACGGCAACTCGGTGTCGACCAACGCGCCGGGCTCGATCGGCATGCGCCAGGATCCCGGCCGCGTGATGCCGGGCAAGCGCATGGCCGGCCACCTTGGCAACGTGCAGCGCACGACGCAGAACCTCACCATAGCTCGCATTGACAAGGAGCGGCAGCTGCTGCTGGTGCGCGGCGCGGTGCCCGGCTCGGCCGGCGGCCGCGTCATCGTCCGACCCGCGGTCAAGGGCTAGGAGGTGCGATGGAACTGCAAGTATTGAACGCCCAGGGCGAGGCGACCGCGACCGTGCCGGCGCCGGAGACCGTCTTCGGCCGCGAGTTCAACGAGGCGCTGGTGCACCAATTGGTCGTCGCCTACCAGGCCAACGCGCGCCAGGGCACGCGGGCGCAGAAGGACCGCGGCGCCGTCAAGCACTCGACGCGCAAGCCGTGGCGGCAGAAGGGCACGGGCCGCGCCCGCGCCGGCATGACCTCGAGCCCGATCTGGCGTGGCGGCGGCCGCACTTTCCCGAACTCGCCCGACGAGAACTTCACGCACAAGGTCAACAAGAAGATGTACCGCGCCGGCGTGTGCTCGATCCTGTCGAAGCTGGCCGCCGACGGCCGCATCGCGGTGATCGACGACCTGACGGTCGAGGCGCCGAAGACCAAGCTGCTCGCCGGCAAGCTCAAGGCGATGGGCCTCGACTCGGCGCTGGTGATTACGGACAGCATGGACGAGAACCTGCTGCTCGCCTCGCGCAACCTGAAGAACGTCCTGGTCGTCGAGCCGCGCTACGCCGACCCGCTGTCGCTGATCCACTACAAGAAGGTGATCGTCACCAAGGGCGCGATGGCGAAGATCGAGGAGATGTGGGGATGAAGAACGACCGTCTGTACAGCGTTCTGCTTGCGCCCATCGTCTCCGAGAAGAGCACGATGCTGGCCGAGAAGCACAACCAGGTGGCGTTTCGCGTGCTGCCGTCGGCGACCAAGCAGGAGGTGAAGGCCGCCGTCGAGGCCCTTTTTAAGGTGCAGGTCGAGAGCGTGTCGATCCTGAACCGGAAGGGCAAGACCAAGCGCTTTGGCCGCTTCACCGGCTCTCGCGGCTCGGTCCGCAAGGCCTACGTGAGCCTGAAGCCCGGCCAGGAGATCAACTTCTTGCAGGAGGCCAGCTGACATGCCGCTCGTCAAAGTCAAGCCGACCTCGGCCGGCCGGCGCGCGTTGGTCAAGGTGGTGAACCCGCAGCTGCACAAGGGCAAGCCGCACCCGTCGCTGATCGAGAAGCAGGTGCGCGGCTCGGGCCGCAACAACCAGGGCCGGATCACGACGCGCCACCAGGGCGGCGGCCACAAGCGCCACTATCGGATCATCGACTTCAAGCGCAACAAGGACGGCATCGTCGGCAAGGTCGAACGCCTGGAGTACGACCCCAACCGCTCGGCGCACATCGCGCTGGTGTGCTACGCCGACGGCGAGCGCCGCTACATCATCGCTCCCAAGGGGCTGGCGGTCGGCGCCGAAGTGGTCAGCGGCCAGGACGCCCCGATCCGCGTCGGCAACGCGCTGCCGGTGCGCAACATCCCGGTGGGCACCACGATCCACTGCGTCGAGATGACGCCGGGCAAGGGGGCGCAGCTGGCGCGCGCCGCCGGCGCCTCGGTGCAGCTGCTGGCGCGCGAGGGCAGTTACGCGCAGCTGCGGTTGCGCTCCGGAGAGATCCGCCGCGTGCTGATCGACTGCCGCGCCACGATCGGCGAGGTCGGCAACGAAGAGAACAACCTGCGCCAGTTCGGCAAGGCCGGCGCGATGCGCTGGCGCGGCGTTCGGCCGACCGTTCGCGGCGTGGCGATGAACCCGATCGACCATCCGCACGGCGGCGGCGAGGGCCGCACCGGCACCAAGCGCGACCCGGTCAGCCCCTGGGGCACGCTGACCAAGGGCTATCGCACGCGCAAGAACAAGCGGACCGAGTCGCTGATCGTGCAGCGCCGCCACCGCAAGTAGGGAATCGAAGATGTCGCGTTCACTGAAGAAAGGCCCGTTCGTCGACGGGCACCTGATGAAGAAGGTCGAGGCGGCGGTCGCCGGCAAGGACAAGAAGCCGATCCGCACCTGGTCGCGGCGCTCGACGATCGTGCCCGACTTCATCGGCCTGACCATCGCCGTGCACAACGGCAAGCAGCACGTGCCCGTGTACATCACCGAGCAGATGGTCGGCCACAAGCTCGGCGAGTTCGCGATGACGCGCACCTTCAAGGGCCACGCCGCCGATAAGAAGACGGCGGCGCCGGCGAAGAAGTAGGAGCGAAGACGATGGAGACCACCGCTTCCGTCCGCGGCGTGCGCCTGTCGGCGCAGAAGGGCCGCCTCGTCGCCGACCTGATCCGCGGCAAGCCCGTGGACAAGGCGCTGAACATCCTCGCCTTCACGCCGAAGAAGGCGGCCGGGATCATCCGCAAGGCGCTGGAGTCGGCGATCGCCAACGCCGAGCACAACGAGGGCGCCGACATCGACGAGCTGCGGGTGACGAGGATCAACGTCGAGCGCGGTCCGGTGCTGCGCCGCTTCTCGGCGCGCGCCAAGGGGCGCGGCACGCGGATCGAGAAGAAGACCTGCCACGTGTTCGTCACCGTCGGCGACGCGAAAAGCAAATAGGGTGACTCATGGGCCAGAAGATCAATCCCATCGGCTTCCGCCTCTCGGTCTCGCGCAACTGGAACTCGCGCTGGTTCGCCACCGGCGACGACTTCAGCCGCATGCTCGGCGAGGACCTCAAGGTCCGTGACTACCTGAAGAAGCGGCTGCGCAGCGCCTCGGTCGGCCGCATCCTGATCGAGCGGCCGGCGAAGAACGCCCGCATCACCATCTACTCGGCGCGGCCGGGGGTGGTGATCGGCAAGAAGGGCGAGGACATCGAGGCGCTAAAGGCCGACCTGCAGAAGATGCTCGGCGTGCCGGTGCACGTGAACATCGACGAGATCCGCAAGCCGGAGGTCGACGCGCAGCTGATCGCCGACTCGATCACGCAGCAGCTCGAGAAGCGGATCATGTTTCGCCGCGCCATGAAGCGGGCGATGCAGAACGCCATGCGGCTGGGCGCGCAGGGCATCAAGATCATGAGCGCCGGCCGGCTGAACGGCATCGAAATTGCGCGCACCGAGTGGTATCGCGAGGGCCGCGTGCCGCTGCACACGCTGCGCGCCGACATTGACTACGGCTTCTCGGAGGCCAAGACCACCTACGGCGTCATCGGCGTCAAGGTGTGGGTCTACAAGGGTGACACGCTGGGCCGTGGCGAGGCGCCTGCCGCCGCGTCGCCCGAGGCGCCTGCCGCATCGGAACGCGAGGAGCGGCGGCCAGGGGCGCGCCGTCCGGCGGCGCCAGGCGCGCGCCGCGCGCCGCGGCCGGAGTCGAAGCCGGCCGCCGAGGCGGTCGCGGGCGAGACGCCGGGCAAGGACGAAGCGGCCAAGCCCGCGGTCAAGCGGGTGCGCAAGGTCGCGGCCAAGGCGGCGGAGAAGAAGCCCGACGGCGGCGCCTGAGAACGGAGACTGACACATGCTGCAACCTGCACGTCGCAAGTACCGCAAGGAGCAAAAGGGCCGCAACCGCGGCCTGGCCACGCGCGGCGCTCATGTGGCCTTCGGCGAATTCGGGCTGAAGGCGACCGAGCGCGGCCGCCTGACCGCACGCCAGATCGAGGCGGCGCGGCGGGCGATCACGCGCCACATCAAGCGCGGCGGCCGCATCTGGATCCGCATCTTCCCCGACAAGCCGATCTCGCAGAAGCCGGCCGAGGTGCGGATGGGCAACGGCAAGGGCAACCCGGAGTACTGGGTAGCCGAGATCCAGCCCGGCAAGGTGCTGTACGAGATGGACGGCGTCAACGAGACGCTCGCCCGCGAGGCGTTTGCGCTCGCCGCCGCCAAGCTGCCGCTGAAGACGATCGTCGTCACGCGCCAGCTCGGCATGTAACCGCGGCGGCGAAAGGAGTGACGATGGAACTGAAGGAAATGCGGGGCAAGGACGCGGCGGCGCTGAACAAGGAGCTGCAGGACCTGCTGAAGGCGCAGTTCTCGCTGCGCATGCAGAAGGCGACGCAGCAGCTGCAGAACACGAGTCAGCTGCGCAAGGTGCGGCGCGACATCGCCCGCGTGCGCACGGTGCTCACCGAGAAGGCGGCGGCGAAATGAGCGCGGAAACGGGCAAGCTGGCGCGGACCCTGGTCGGCCGCGTCGTCAGCAACAAGATGGACAAGACGGTGACGGTCAAGGTCGAGCGACGGGTCAAGCACCCGGTGTACGGCAAGTACGTCGTGCGCACGACCAAGTACCACGCCCACGACGAGGGCAACCAAGTCAACGAGGGCGACGTGGTCGAGATTGCCGAGACGCGGCCGCTGTCGAAGACCAAGACGTGGAGGGTGACGCGCGTTTTGCAGCAGGCGGTGCGCGTCTGAGTTTGCGAAGGTCGTCGCGGCTGGTATCATTTGTAGCTTTTCTCGGCCCGGGCGGGTTTGCCGGGCCGCGGCAAATTGAGTCGGAACCGCGCTCGCTGCCCGCCTTCCTGCGGCAGCAGGACCCAGGCAAGCCGCCGGCACGGTTCATCCACCCGAACGGGACCAAGACTGCCCGCAACGTTTCGCCGCCTGGGCGGGAAGCGGGACAAGTTGGGAAGAGAACAATGATTCAGATGCAGACGGTGCTCGACGTCGCCGACAACACCGGGGCGAAGTCGGTGATGTGTATCAAGGTGCTCGGCGGCAGCAAGCGCCGCTACGCCAACGTCGGCGACGTGATCAAGGTCTCCGTCAAGGAGGCTGCGCCGCGGGGCCGGGTGAAAAAGGGCGAGGTCTACTCGGCGGTCGTGGTGCGCACCGCCAGCGGCCTGCGTCGCCCCGACGGCTCGGCGATCAAGTTCGACCGCAACGCCGCCGTCCTGCTGAACAACAAGCTGGAGCCCATCGGCACCCGCATCTTCGGCCCGGTCACGCGCGAGCTGCGCACCGAGCGCTTCATGAAGATCGTGTCGCTGGCGCCGGAAGTTCTGTAACGGGAGGGCGGACGATGGAACGCATCCGCAAGGGCGACGAGGTGATCGTCATCACCGGCAAGGATCGTGGCAAGCGCGGCGTCGTGCTGGCCCGCGTCGACGCCACCCACGTGCGCGTCGAGGGCGTGAACGTGGTCAAGAAGCACGTGCGGCCGAACCCGATGAAGGGTGTGGCCGGCGGCATCGTCGACAAGACGATGCCGATCGACATCTCCAACGTGATGCTGTTCAACCCGGCGACCAAGAAGGGCGACCGGGTCGGCTTCAAGGTCGTCGACGGCAAGAAGGTGCGCGTGTTCAAGAGCAACGGCGCCGTGGTCGGAGCCAAGGGCTGAGGGGCGGGAAGATGGCGCGATTTCTGACGCAGTACCGCGAGCAGGTGGTGCCGCAGTTGATGAAGCAGTTCGGCTACAAGTCGGTGATGCAGGTGCCGCGCATCACCAAGATCACGCTGAACATGGGTGTGGGCGAGGCAGTTGCCGACAAGAAGAACATCGAGGCGGCGGTCGCCGACATGACCAAAATCGCCGGCCAGAAGCCGGTGGTCACCAAGGCGCGCAAGGCGATCGCCAACTTCAAGATCCGGCAGGGCATGCCGATCGGCTGCATGGTGACACTGCGCGGCGCGCGGATGTACGAGTTCCTCGACCGGCTGGTGACGATCGCCTTCCCGCGTGTGCGCGACTTCCGCGGCGTGCCGGGGCGCGCCTTCGACGGCAAGGGCAACTACAACATCGGCCTGAAGGAACAGATCATCTTTCCCGAAATCGAGTACGACAAGATCGACAAGCTGCGGGGCATGAACATCAGCATCACCACGACCGCGAAGTCCGACGAGGAGGCCAAGGCCCTGCTCGCCGCGTTCCGCTTTCCGTTCCGCAACTGACCGAGGCGGGGTGTCAATTGGCAAAGCTTTCGCTCAAGAACCGTGAGGCCAAGCGCCGGGCGCTGGTGAAGAAGTACGAGGCCAAGCGCAAGGCGCTGAAGAGCCGGATCGCCGACCAGACGCTGTCGATGGAGGAGCGGCTGGAGGCGCAGCGGCAGCTGCAGGCGTTGCCGCGCAACGCCAACCCGACGCGGCTGCGCAACCGCTGCGCGTTGACCGGGCGGCCGCGCGGCACGTTCCGCAAGTTCGGCCTGGCGCGCAACAAGATCCGCGAGGCGGCGCTGCGCGGCGACATCCCCGGCATGGTCAAGGCCAGCTGGTAAGCGAGGAGATTGCATCGATGAGCATGAGTGATCCGATCGCCGACATGCTGACGCGCATCCGCAACGCGCAACGGGTCGAGAAGACCGAGGTGGTGATGCCGTCGTCGAAGCTGAAGGCGGCCATCGCCCAGGTGTTGGCCGACGAGGGCTACATCGAGGGCTTCAAGATCGAGCCCAACGACGGCAAGCCGCTGCTGAAGATCGGCCTGAAGTACTACGCCGGCCGTCCGGTGATCGAGCGGCTCGAGCGCGTCTCGCGCCCGGGGCTGCGCATCTATCGCGGCCGCGACGCCATCCCGCAGGTGATGAACGGGCTCGGGGTGGCGATCGTGTCGACCTCGCGCGGCGTGATGACCGACCGCCGCGCGCGCTCGCAGGGGGTCGGCGGTGAAGTGCTGTGCTACGTCGCCTAGGGCCGGCGGGAGGAAAGCGATGTCACGCATAGGAAAGATTCCGGTCGCGCTGACCAAGGGCGTCGAGGCCCAGGTCGCCGATGGCCAGATCATCGTCAAGGGGCCGCTGGGCACGCTGTCGCGGCCGGCCTCGCCGCTGGTGAAGGTGCAGATCGCCGACGGCAAGGTGAGCTTCGCCGCCGCCGACGGCTCTACCGAGGCCGACGCCATGAGCGGCACGATGCGGGCGCTGGTCGCCGGCATGGTGCAGGGCGTGAGCAAGGGCTTCGAGCGCAAGCTGACGCTGGTCGGCGTCGGCTACCGGGCGCAGGCGCAGGGCGACAAGCTGAACCTGTCGTTGGGCTTCTCGCACCCGATCGTCTACCAGTTGCCGCCGGGGGTGAAGGCCGAGACGCCGACGCAGACCGAGATCGTCATCAAGGGCGCCGACAAGCAGCGCGTCGGCCAGGTGGCCGCCGAGGTGCGCGGCTTCAAGCCGCCGGAGCCTTACAAGGGCAAGGGCGTGCGCTATGCCGACGAGGTCGTGGCGCTGAAGGAAACGAAGAAGAAGTAGGGCGTGCAGGAGAGCCGATGAGCGACAAAAAACTTTCCCGGCTGCGCCGCGCGCGGGCGACGCGCGCGCGCATCCGCCTGGCCAGGCAGCACCGGCTGACGGTGTTCCGCAGCAACCTGCACATCTACGCCAGCGTGATCTCGCCCGACGGGGCCAGGGTGCTGGTCACCGCCTCCACGGCCGAGCCGGAGGTGCGCGGCCAGCTGGCCGGCGCCAAGGGCAAGGGCGGCAACACCGCGGCGGCGAAGATCGTTGGCGCCCGGGTGGCGCAGAAGGCAAAGGCCGCCGGCATCGACACGGTCGCGTTCGACCGCGCCGGTTACCGCTATCACGGCCGCGTCAAGGCGCTGGCCGAGGCCGCGCGCGAAGCCGGCCTGAAGTTCTGAGGGGCAAGCCATGGCACGAGTGCAACCGAAAGGCGTTCAGAGCCCGGAGCGTGACGACGGCCTGAAGGAGAAGATGATCGCGGTCAACCGCGTCACCAAGGTCGTCAAGGGCGGGCGCATCCTCGGCTTCGCCGCGCTGACCGTGGTCGGCGACGGCGACGGCCGCATCGGCATGGGCAAGGGCAAGGCGCGCGAGGTGCCGGTGGCCGTGCAGAAGGCGATGGAGAAGGCGCGCCGCGGCATGCAGCGTATCCCGCTGAAGAACGGCACGCTGCACCATCCGGTCGAGGGCAAGCACGGCGCCTCGAAGGTGATGCTGGCGCCGGCGGCCGAGGGCGCGGGCGTGAAGGCCGGCGGCCCGATGCGCGCCGTGTTCGACGTGATGGGCGTGCGCAACGTGGTGGCCAAGTCGCACGGCTCGACCAACCCGTACAACCTGGTGCGGGCGACGCTGAACGCGCTCGGCCGGCTGCGCACGCCGGCGGAGATCGCGGCCAAGCGCGGCAAGTCGGTCGAGGAACTGCTCGGCTGAGGACGTGACGATGACGAAGAAGACCCTGAAGGTGACGCTGGTGAAGAGCCCGATCAGCGCCAAGGCCGATCACCAGGCCACGGTGCGCGGCCTGGGCCTGAAGCGGATGCACCAGACGCGCGAGCTGGAAGACACGCCGGCGGTGCGCGGCATGATCAACAAGGTCGCGTACCTGGTGAAGGTCGGCTGAGCGACGAAGGACATCGACGATGCGACTGAACACACTGAAACCGGCGCCGGGCAGCAAGAGCGCGCGGCATCGCGTCGGCCGCGGCATCGGCAGCGGCTGGGGCAAGACCGCGGGCCGCGGCCACAAGGGCCAGAAGGCACGCGCCGGCGGCTTCCACAAGGTCGGCTTCGAAGGCGGCCAGATGCCGCTGCACCGGCGCCTGCCGAAGCGCGGCTTCACCTCGATGACGCGCCGCTTCGTCGACGTCGTCCGCCTGTCCGACCTGCAGAAGCTCGGCGCCGATGAGGTCGACCTGATGGTGCTGAAGCAGGCCGGCGTCATCTCGGCACTGGCCCTCGACGCGCGCGTGATCAAGTCGGGCGAGCTGGCGCGCAAGGTGACAGTGCGCGGCATCGCCGTGACCCGCGGCGCCAAGGCGGCGATCGAGGCTGCCGGCGGCTCGGTGGCGGCGGTGGCCGAGAAAAAGCGCAGCCAGAAGAAGCAGGCGCGCTACGAGCAGCGGCGCAAGGCGCTAGCGGCATCGATCGCTGCGGCCGAGGGCAAGCCGGCCAAGAAGGCGGCGGCGAAGGCGCCGGCCAAGGGCGGCGAGAAGCCGGCGGGGGCAGCCAAGCCCGCGGGCGAGAAGAAGAAGCCGGAAAAGCCGGCGGCGAAGTAATCAACGCAACCCGGAAGGACGAGCGTGGCCAGCACGGCAGCAACCTTGGGCAAGACGGGAAAGTACGGCGACCTGAAGCGTCGCCTGACTTTCCTGTTGCTGGCGCTCGTCGTCTATCGGATCGGCACCCACATCCCGGTGCCGGGGATCGACCCCGACCAGCTGCGGCAGCTGTTCAACGCGCAGCAGGGCGGCATCCTCGGCCTGTTCAACATGTTCTCCGGCGGCGCGCTGTCGCGCTTCTCGGTGTTCGCGCTGGGGATCATGCCGTACATCTCGGCGTCGATCATCTTCCAGATGCTGACCTACGTGCTGCCGTCGCTGGAGGCGCTGCGCAAGGAAGGCGAGGCCGGGCGGCGCAAGATCACCCAGTACACCCGCTATGCGACGCTGGGCCTGGCGATCGTGCAGAGTTACGGCATCTCGGTGGCGCTGCAGTCGCAGCAGGGGCTGGTGCTGAACCCGGGCTTCATGTTCATCTTCACCTGCATGGTGTCGCTGGTGACCGGCACCATGTTCCTGATGTGGCTCGGCGAGCAGATCACCGAGCGCGGCCTCGGCAACGGCATCTCGATCCTGATCTTCGCCGGCATCGTCGCCGGGCTGCCGAGCGCCATCGGCGGCCTGTTCGAGCTGGTGCGCACCGGCGCCATCGGCCCGCTGGCGGCCATCTTCATCATCGCCCTGATCGTGCTGGTGACCGGTTTCGTCGTCTTCGTCGAGCGCGGCCAGCGCAAGATCCTGGTCAACTACGCCAAGCGCCAGGTCGGCAACAAGATCTACGGCGGGCAGAGCTCGCACCTGCCGCTGAAGATCAACATGTCGGGCGTGATCCCGCCGATCTTCGCCTCGTCGCTGATCCTGTTCCCGGCCACCCTGGCCGGCTGGTTCACCACCGGAGACGCCACGCGCTGGATCCGGGATCTCGCCGGCGCGCTGTCGCCGGGGCAGCCGCTGTACATCCTGCTCTACTCGGGCTTGATCATCTTTTTCTGCTTCTTCTACACGGCGCTCGTCTTCAACAGCAAGGAAACCGCCGACAACCTGAAGAAGAGCGGCGCCTTCGTCCCCGGCATCCGCCCCGGCGACCAGACCGCCCGCTACATCGACAAGATCCTGATGCGGCTGACGCTGGCCGGCGCGATCTACATCACGCTGGTTTGCCTGGTGCCGGAGTTCTTGAACCTGCGCTTCTCGGTGCCCTTTTACTTCGGCGGCACCTCGCTGCTGATCGTGGTCGTGGTGACGATGGACTTCATGGCCCAGGTGCAGGCGTACCTGATGACGCACCAGTACGAGAGCCTGCTGAAGAAGGCCAATTTCAAGGGCTTCGGGCCCGGGTTGCCGCGCTAGGGGCGGCGAGGAACGGCAAAGAGGGTCGATGGCCAAGGACGACGTGATCCAGATGCAGGGGGAGGTGCTGGAGAAGCTCCCCAACGCGACCTTTCGCGTCAAGCTGGAGAACGGCCACGTCGTGCTGGGCCACATTTCCGGAAAGATGCGGATGCACTACATCCGCATCCTGCCGGGCGACAAGGTCACGGTGGAGCTGACGCCGTACGACCTGTCGCGGGCGAGGATTGTTTTCCGCGCCAAGTAGCGCGGCAGGAGAAGGCAATGAAGGTCAACGCATCGGTGAAGAAGATGTGTCGCAAGTGCAAGATCATCCGCCGCAACCGGGTGGTGCGGGTGATCTGCTCCGACCCGCGGCACAAGCAGCGGCAGGGGTAAGGCCGGCGGTCGCGCGCCGCGGCCCGGGGCCAGGCGGCTTTTTGTCGAGGAACATCCATGGCACGTATTGCAGGCATCAACATTCCGCCGAACCAGCACGCCGAGATCGGCCTGACGGCGATCTACGGCATCGGCCGCGCGCGGGCGCGGGCGATCCTCGACGCGGCCGGCGTACCGTACAGCAAGAAGGTCAGGGAGCTGACCGACGGCGAACTGGAGCGCATCCGCGAGGCGATCTCGCGCGTGCCGGTCGAGGGCGACCTGCGCCGCGAGATCCAGCTTTCGATCAAGCGCCTGATCGACCTCGGCTGCTACCGCGGCATGCGCCACCGCCGCGGGCTGCCGGTGCGCGGCCAGCGCACCCGCACCAACGCGCGCACGCGCAAGGGGCCGCGCAAGGCCGGCGTGGCGCTGAAGAAATCGGCCTGATCCGCACACGGGAGCACTGAGACACGATGGCCAGGAATCCGACCGCACAGCAGGTGGCCGCGCAGCAGCGCGCCCGCAAGAAGGTCAAGAAGAACGTCGCCGAGGGCATCGCCCACGTGCACGCGTCGTTCAACAACACGATCATCACCATCACCGACCGCCAGGGCAACGCGCTGTCGTGGGCCAGTTCCGGCGGCCAGGGCTTCAAGGGCTCGCGCAAGTCCACGCCCTTTGCCGCCCAGGTCGCGGCCGAGAGCGCCGGCCGCGCCGCGATGGAGTGCGGGGTCAAGAACCTCGAAGTGCGGATCAAGGGCCCGGGGCCGGGCCGCGAGTCGAGCGTGCGTGCGCTCAACGCCCTGGGGCTTCGCATCACCTCGATCCAGGACGTGACGCCGATCCCGCACAACGGCTGCCGGCCGCCGAAGCGGCGCCGCGTCTGAGGAGAGACCACCACGATGGGCATCGACAACCTCGTGTCGTGGTGCTGAACGCCGCGGCCGCCGCGCGCGGCCATCGGCCAGCTGCCGCGACTTAATGCAGACCCCTGCAGGATAGGAAACCGAACATGGCTCGCTACACCGGAGCAAAACTGAAGCTTTCGCGCCGCGAAGGCACCGACCTGTTCCTCAAGAGCGCGCGCCGCGCGCTCGACACCAAGTGCAAGGCCGACTCCAAGCCGGGCCAGCACGGCCGCATCTCCGGCGCCCGCATGTCCGATTTCGGCGTGCAGCTGCGCGAGAAGCAGAAGGTCAAGCGCATGTACGGCGTGCTCGAGCGCCAGTTCCGCCGCTACTTCCAGGAGGCGGCGCGGCGCAAGGGCAACACCGGCGCCACCCTGATCGGCCTGCTGGAGTCGCGGCTGGACAACGTCGTCTACCGGATGGGCTTCGGCTCGACCCGCGCCGAGGCGCGGCAGCTCGTGTCGCACCGGGCGATCGCCGTCAACGGCGAGACGGCGAGCATCCCGTCGATGCAGGTCAAGCCGGGCGACGTCATCAGCGTGCGCGAGAAGGCCAAGAAGCAGGCCCGCATCGCCGAGGCGCTGTCGCTCGCCGAGCAGTCGGGCTTCCCGTCGTGGGTCGAGGTCGACCCGAAGAAGATGGAGGGCAAGTTCAAGAACCTGCCCGAGCGCGAGGAAGTCGCGCAGGACGTCAACGAGTCGCTCGTCGTCGAGTTGTACTCGAGGTAAACAGGCTGGACCGCCGGCGTCGCCTGGCGGCGGCGCCGGCCACGCTTTTTCCGGCGCCGGGGCGGCCGTCAACTTGCCCCGAGACCATCCATCAGCCTTATCGGTGTAACGAGCCGAGGGTATTGAAAAGGGATCGTTCATGACCGCCACCGCCATGCTCAAGCCGCGCGCCATCGAAGTCGAGGCGAGCGGCGCCAACACCGCCGTCGTCACCATGGAGCCGTTCGAGCGCGGCTACGGGCACACGCTCGGCAACGCGCTGCGGCGCATCCTGCTCTCGTCGATGATCGGCTACGCGCCGACCGAGGCGCAGATCGCCGGCGTCGTGCACGAGTACTCGACCGTGCCCGGCGTGCGCGAGGACGTCGTCGACATCCTGCTCAACCTCAAGGGCGTGGTGTTCAAGCTGCACAACCGCGAGGAGGTGACGCTGACGCTGCGCAAGGAAGGCGAGGGCGTGGTCACCGCGGCCGACATCGAGCTGCCGCACGATGTCGAGATCATCAACCCCGATCACGTGATCGCGCACCTGAGCGGCGGTGGCCGGCTGGAGATGCAGATCAAGGTCGAGATGGGCCGTGGCTACGTGCCGGGCAACGTGCGCGCCTTCCGCGAGGACCACTCCAAGACCATCGGCCGCATCGTGATGGACGCGTCGTTCTCGCCGATCAAGCGCGTTTCTTACACGGTCGAGAGCGCCCGCGTCGAGCAGCGCACCGACCTGGACAAGCTGGTGATGACGATCGAGACCAACGGCGCCATCACGCCGGAGGAAGCGGTGCGGCAGGCGGCGCGGCTGCTGATCGAGCAGTTGTCGGTCTTCGCCGCCCTCGAGGGCGTGGCCGAGCCGCTGGGCGCCGGCGGCGCGCGCGCGCCGACGCAGGTCGATCCGATCCTGCTGCGCCCGGTCGACGACCTCGAACTGACGGTGCGTTCGGCCAACTGCCTGAAGGCCGAGAACATCTTCTACATCGGCGACCTGATTCAGCGCACCGAGAACGAACTGCTGAAGACGCCGAACCTCGGCCGCAAGTCGCTGAACGAGATCAAAGAGGTGCTCGCCGCCCGCGGCCTGACCCTCGGCATGAAGCTGGAGAATTGGCCGCCCGCAGGCTTGGAAAAGTAGGCAGACGGCCCGCGCGGCCAATTCGGGCAACCGCTAACTTCCCGCAGGCAGGTTAAGGCCCCGCAAGGGCCGGCGGTTGGCAGAACTGGCCCATCGGCTGGATTGCTGCCAGCAACCCATCAACCGACCCGCCCGACGCAGGGATCGAAGAGTCGGACCACCGAAGACTGAAAGGAAGAACTCATGCGTCACGGACACGGACTGCGAAAACTGAACCGCACCACCAGCCATCGCCTGGCGATGCTGCGCAACATGTCGAACTCGCTGCTGCGCCACGAGCGCATCAAGACGACGCTGCCGAAGGCAAAGGAACTGCGGCGCGTCGTCGAGCCGCTGATCACGCTGGCCAAGGAGCCGACGGTGGCCAACCGCCGCCTGGCGTTCAACCGCCTGCGCGACCGCGCGATGGTGGTCAAGCTGTTCGACGTCCTCGGCCCGCGCTACAAGACGCGCAACGGCGGCTACACGCGCATCCTCAAGTTCGGCTTCCGCGTCGGTGACAATGCGCCGATGGCGTTGATGGAACTGGTCGATCGGCCGGAGACGCCGGCGGGCGAGGCGCAGCCCGAGCAAGGCGCGAAGTAAGCGAAACGCGGCGCCGTTGGACCTCGCAACGGCCGAGGCCTCGGCGCGCCGCACGGAGCGGGTGATCCCGTGCGCGTCGTTCGCCACCCTGTGACCGGGGGCGGACGACTGTTCCGGCCCTGGTGAGACGGATCGTCGGCAGGCATCCCGCTCACGCCAGGCTGTGGGATCCGGGTAAGCGCTGGCACGTCGCTGCGGTCGCCCGTCAAGCGGCTTTGCGGCCGCCTCGCGCGGCGCGGGCGCGCGTCCCATCCTGCGCTCCTTCCTATAGCTTGCGGCTGCCCGCGGTGGCTGCGGTTTGCCTAGCCCGGATATTTCACGAGGGACGCGGCAATTGCGCGCGCGGATGCGCGCGGCAGGTTGCGCGAGAGGGGCGCAGCAAAGGCGGGCGGGCCTTTGCGAGCACTTGAGCGCAAGATGACCGCGCAGGCGCCGCGCAAACCCGCGTCGCCCCAACGATCCAGCATGGCTACCCGCCTCGGACGCTGTACGTTGCGGCCAGAGTTGCCGAAACCTCCCCTTTGGGCGGCGACCTCGTGAAATGTCCGGGCTAGACTGACCGCAACGACCTCGAAGCGTAGGAGACGCCGTGCCCGCCGAAGTCCTGCTGGTGCTGACCAACTGCCCGGACGAAGAAGTCGCCGACCGGATCGCCACGGCGCTGGTCGAGAACCGCCTCGCCGCCTGCGTCAACATGCTGCCGGAGGTGGAGTCGACCTACCGCTGGCAGGGCAAGGTCGAGACGGCGGTCGAGGTGCCGCTGCTCATCAAGTGCACCCGCGAGCGCTACGCGGCGGTCGAAGAGGCGATCCGCCAGCTGCACCCGTACACGGTGCCGGAGATCATCGCGGTGCCGGTGGTGGCCGGCTTCGCGCCGTATCTGCGCTGGGTGGCGGACGAGACGCAGCCGCCGCTGGTAGCCTGAGCGCCTCGGGCCGCCCCCGGGCCTCATGCCGTCGGGCGCGGCCTTAAGGCCCGGCCGGACGCCAGCCGCTGCTCCGTGCCGACGATGAATGCCCGCGCGCGGCGCGCGAAAGGGCAATCCGGCGGGCAGCGCTCAGCGCGAAAGCGCACGGCGCATGAAGTAGGAGCCGAGGTCGACCAGCGCGACGAGGG
>CALGWX010000158.1 GCA_937936215.1 uncultured Burkholderiaceae bacterium
TCGACGCGGGCGGCGGCGAGATCGCCATCGGCGCCCGCAGCAACGTGCAGGACAACTCCGTGCTCGCGGCCGCGGGCGGCGCGATCCGCATCGGCGTCGACTCGACCATCGGCCACAACGTGTGGCTTGCCGCCTGCACGATCGGCGATCGCTGCCTGATCGGCATCGGCAGCCGCGTGGCAGCAGGCACGGTGGCCGAGGACGATGTCTTCCTCGCCGCGGGTGCGGTGACCACGCCCGGCCAGGTACTCACGGCGGGCGCGCTGTGGGGTGGCGCGCCGGCGCGCAAGCTCGCCGAACTCGACGAGCGCAAGCGCGCGGTCGTGCTGGAGACGATCGTCACCTATTGCGACTACGCCGACGAGCTTTCCCGCGTGCAGGCGCGGGCGGCCGGCTGAAGGTCGATGGCCGACACGCTGCTGAAGTTCCTGTTCCGCGATGCGCCGGTGCGCGGCGAGATCGTGCGGCTCGACGCCAGCTGGCGGGCGATGACCGCCCATCATCGCTACCCGGCGCCGGTGCTGCGGCTGCTCGGCGAGATGACCGCCGCCGCGGCGCTGCTGGCGGCGAACCTCAAGTTCGACGGCGCGATCGTGATGCAGATCCAGGGCAACGGCCCGGTGCGGCTGCTGGTGGTCGAGGTGCAGTCGGGCATGAAGCTGCGCGCCACGGCCAAGCTGCGTGAAGGTTCGATCGCCGCCGGCGCGACGTTGCAGCAGCTGGTGAATCCCGGCGGCGACGCCCGCTGCGCGATCACCCTCGACCCCGCCGACCGCCATCCCGGACAGCAGCCCTATCAGGGTGTGGTGCCGCTCGAAGGCGAGACGATCGCGCAGGTGCTCGAGCACTATCTGCGGCAGTCGGAACAGGTCGAGTCGCGGCTGTGGTTGGCGGCGAACGGCGCCGCGGCCGCCGGCGTGCTGCTGCAGAAGCTGCCGCAGGACGCCGGCGCGGCGCCGCGGACGGATACCGATGCCTGGCCACGCGCCGGCGCGCTGACGGCGACGCTGACGGCGGACGAACTGCTGGCCCTGGAACCGCAGGCGCTGGCGCACCGGCTGTACTGGGAAGAGCGGCTCGACCACTTCGCGCCGCTCGCGCCGCGCTTCGAGTGCAGCTGCTCGCGCGGCAGGAGTGGCCGCATGCTGCTGGCGCTGGGGCGCGAGGAGGCCGAATCGATCCTCGCCGAGCGCGGCGAGGTCGAGATCGTCTGCGACTTCTGCAACGCGCGCTACGCCTTCGACGCCGTCGACGTGGCGCAGCTGTTCGCTTCCGGAATCGCGCGGGAAACCGAGAGCTCGGCGCGCCACTGAGCTTGCGTCGCGTCAGCGCGCCGCCGGCAACGTCGAGCTCTTCTTCGAACGCCCCGTGCGTGGTCGAAGCGGCTGCCGTCAGGCCAGCAGGCGCTCCATCTCCCGCCGCAGCCTGACCGCCGGTTGCGCGGCGTCGATCTCGACGTCGGCCCAGCGGACCGGCTGCCCCGCGGCCACCTCGCGCAGGAGCTTCACCTTGTGCGCCAGACCCAGCGGCAGGCCGCCGAGCCGCAGCGACTCGGCCGCCGGCAGCAGCTTGCCGTAGACCGTGTACCCGCCTTCGCCGTCGAGCATCTCGCCCTCCCGCAGGTCGCGCTTGGCGGTGGCGACCACATCGGCGTTGAACGCGACCGGCGCGCCGGTCGGCTCGCCGCGCAGGCCGACGCTGGCCACCGAGATGCCGAGTTCGAGGCCGATCAGGTGGTACGGCTTGTACAGCGCCGAGTACCTGCCGCTCGGGTCGGTGACCAGGCCGTACTCGCGGAAGCAGCGCTCCACGTACTCGCTGCCACCCGCGAAAACGACGTACACGCCCCAGCGCAGGTCCCGAAACACCGGGCGGCCGTCGCGTTCGAGGCAGGAGATCACCTCGACCTGGCCGCGGTGCGCGAGCATGCCGCCGTCGGCCTGCGGACGCAGCACCCGCGCCAGGTCGTCGACGCCGCAGGGCGGAAAGCTCAGGCCCGCCGGCGCCGCCAGCCCGGTGGCATTGGCCACCGCGCACATCTCGATCGCGCTCTTGGAGCCGTCGAGAAAGCTGTTGAACATCTGCGGGTTCAGTCCGCCGAGCCGCGCGTTCTCCGGCGTGATGCCGTAATGGCCCCAGATCGTCTCCGGTGTCGAGGCGTGATACTCGGGCAGGTACTTGGTGCCCTTGCCGGCGGCGATCACTTCGAAGCCGCAGGCGCGCGCCCAGTCGACCATCTCGCAGATCAGCGCCGGCTGGTCGCCGTAGGCGAGCGAGTAGACGATGCCGGCCTCGCGCGCCTTTTTGGCCAGCAGCGGTCCCGCGAGCGCGTCGGCCTCGACGTTGACCATCACGACGTGCTTGCCGCGCTCGCAGCAGGCGAGCACGTGGGCGATGCCGGCCGCTGGCGAGCCGGTGGCGTCGATGACGATGTCGACGTCGGCGCGGCGAATCAGCGCCTGCGAGTCGTCGGTGAAGGCGACGCTACCGACCTCGAACTCGCTCCAGCCGACGTGCGCCAGCGCCGCGCGGGCGCGCGCCGGGTCGAGGTCGGCGATCGCGGTCAGCCGCACGCCCGGCGTGCGGCGCACCTGCGACAGGTACATCGAGCCGAACTTGCCGGCGCCGATCAGACCGACGCGCAGGGGATTGCCGTCGGACTCGCGACGGCGCAGCAGGGCATGCAGGTTCATCGTCTCCTCCGGGTTCGATCCGGCGCCATGGCTAGCCCGGACATTTCACGAGGTCGCCCCCCAAGGCGAGATTTCGGCAACTCTGACCGCAACTTGCAGCGTCCG
>CALGWX010000159.1 GCA_937936215.1 uncultured Burkholderiaceae bacterium
CCGAAGCGCTGGCTGTTGCCGACCACGATGTCGGCGCCCCACTCGCCTGGCGGTACCAGCAGCGTCAGCGCGAGCAGGTCCGCCGCCACCGCGACCAGGCCGCCGCGCCCGTGCACCGCCTCGACGATCGCGCGGTAGTCGCGCACGTCGCCGGTCGAGGCCGGGTATTGCAGCAGCACCGCGAAGGCGTCGGCCGCGGCGGCGGCCGCATCGTCGCCGACCTGCACCTCGATGCCGAGCGGCTCGGCGCGCGTGCGCACCACCGCGATCGTCTGCGGGTGGCAGTCCTCGGAGACCAAGAAGAGATTCGACTTGCTGCGGCACGAGCGCTTGGCGAGCGTCATCGCCTCGGCCGCCGCGGTGCCCTCGTCGAGCAGCGAGGCGTTGGCGATCTCCATCGCCGTCAGGTCGCAGACCATGGTCTGGAAGTTGAGCAGCGCCTCCATCCGCCCCTGCGAGATCTCGGCCTGGTATGGCGTGTAGGCGGTGTACCAGGCGGGGTTCTCCAGCACGTTGCGCAGGACGACGTGGGGCGTGCGCGTGCCGTAGTAGCCCATGCCGATGAAGCTCTTGAGCACCCGGTTCTTCGCCGCGATGCCCTTCAGCCGCGCCAGCGCCTCGTGCTCGTTGACCGCCGGCGGCAGCCGCAGCGGCTCGCGCAGCCGGATCGAGGCCGGCACGATCGCCTCGACCATCGACTCCAGCGTGTCATGGCCGATGGTGGCGAGCATCGCCGCGATCTCGTCTTCGCTGGGGCCGATGTGGCGGGCGACGAACTCGTCATGGCCTTCGAGCGCGGCCAACGGTGTGCGGGCAAGGCGGTCGTTCATCTGCGGATGTCCTGCGGGGTTTGATCGTTGGGCCGCTTGCCCGCGGTGGCGGGGAAACGGTGCTGGTCTGCCGAGAACCGCCGCGCCACGACGTCGAGCGGCGCAGCGGCTGCGCCGCGCCTACTTCTGCGCGTCGAGGTTGGCCTGGTACTTCGCCGCATCGAGCAGCGCCTCGACGTCGGCGGGGTTGTCCGGCTTCAGCCGAAACATCCACGCATCGAAGGCGTTGGCGTTGACCAGTTCGGGCTTCTCGGTGAGCGCGGTGTTCGCGGCAACCACCTCGCCGGCCACTGGCGCGTAGACGTCGGAGGCCGCCTTCACCGACTCCACCACGCCGCAGGCTTCGCCCTTGGCGAGCTGGCGGCCCACCTCCGGCAGCTCGACGAACACCATGTCGCCGAGCGCCTCCTGCGCGTAGTCGGTGATGCCGACGGTCAGCGTGCCATCGGCCTCGCGGCGGACCCACTCGTGGGACTCGGTGTACTTCAGGTCGGCGGGCAGTGCCATGTCAACTCCTTCACGAAAGATGGGATCGCTACACGAGGACCTTGCCGTTGCGCACGAACGGCAGCTTGACCACCACGGCTGCCACGGGCTTGCCACGCAGGTCGACCTGCACGCTGTCGCCCACCGCCACACCGGTCGGCAGCCTGGCGAGTGCGATCGAGCAGCCCAGCGTCGGCGAGAACGTGCCGCTGGTGATTTCGCCGTCGCCGTGCGCCGTGGTCACCTTCTGGTGCGCGCGCAGCACGCCGCGCTCGGTCATCTTCAGGCCCAGCAGCTGGCGCAGGCCGCCGGCGGCGAGTTGCTTTTCGAGGGCGGCGCGGCCGATGAAGTCGCGCGGCTCTTTCAGGTCGACCGTCCAGGCCAGGCCGGATTCGAGCGGCGTCACCGTCTCGTCCATGTCCTGGCCGTACAGGTTCATGCCCGCCTCGAGCCGCAGCGTGTCGCGCGCACCCAGCCCGCACGGCGCCGCGCCCTCGGCGACGAGACGCCGCCACAAGTCGGCCACCTCGTCGGCGGGCAGGATCAGCTCGCAGCCGTCCTCGCCGGTGTAGCCGGTGCGGGCGATGAAAAACTCGTCGACCATGCGCGCGGTGAAGGGCTTCAGCCCATCGATCACCGCGGCGGCATCGCCGTCGATGCCTTCGAGCACGGCCTTCAGCAGCCGGCGCGCCTGCGGCCCCTGCACCGCGATCATCGCCAGCTCGCGCCGCGGCAGCAGCGACACCGGCAGCCGCCGCTCATGCGCCACGCGGTGCATCCAGTCGAGGTCCTTGTCGGCCGTGGCGGCGTTGACCACGGCGCGGTAGCGGTCGGTGTGCAGCCAGTAGACGATCAGGTCGTCGAGCACGCCGCCGTCCGGCCGCAGCATGCACGAGTAAAGTGCCTTGCCGGGCGTGAGCTTGCCGATATCGTTGGCCAGCAGCAGGCGCAGGAAGTCGCGACTGCCTGCGCCTTCGATGTCCACGGTGCGCATGTGCGAGACATCGAAGACGCCTGCGTGCTGGCGCACGGCGTGGTGTTCCTCGATCTGCGAGCCGTAGGAGACCGGCATCTCCCAGCCGCCGAAGTCCACCATGCGCGCCCCGGCGGCAACATGGGTGTCGTAAAGCGGCGTTCTCTTGAGCATGGCGACTCCACGAGCAGGACGGCGATCCAGGGCAAGCTCCGATCCGGCTTGGCGGCCGGGCCGGCGGCGAAGCCACGCGATGCCGTCGGCATCACGAGCGCTCCACCTTTGCCCCTCTGTCCTTTTGCCTGAGAGTTTGGAGGCCGCGCACGGCCTCACTGCCCCTTCGGCGCCGGCCGCGAAGGCCGGACTCTCCAGAGTCGCTCGCGCGCAGCGGTTTGCGGTACCTGAGCGATTACGGGCGTTACGCCTTCGGCGGCCCGACGGCAGCTTCCCGCCGGGCACTCTCCCGCAGCGCGCGTTGAGCGAGCCGCCAGCATAGCGCAGCCTCGCGCGCTTTCCCGCGAGACGAGCCACGTGCCTGCGGCACAGTCGGCATCGCGCGGGACTGAACCCGCGCCTGCCGCCCACCGCAGAAGCGATCGGCTTCGCAGCAACCGGCTGCGCCGAAGACACGCGGCGCCAAACTGCAGTCAGCCCGCCGGCGCGTGCAGCGCCATGAACGCGTCGACCACGCGCGCGACATGCCGCGCCCGCTCCGCCGCCAGCCGCCGGCGCAGCGGCACGCGGTACTGCGAGCGCACGAGGTCGAGACCCATGGCCATGCCGAGCAGCAGCTCCGCGCTCTCCGGCGGCGACGGGCAGCGCAGCAGCCCGCGGGCGTCGGCCCGCTGCAGATAGCCGGCCAACGCATCGAGCGTGCGCTGCGGGCCGGCGAAGAAGATCTGGCGCAGGTC
>CALGWX010000160.1 GCA_937936215.1 uncultured Burkholderiaceae bacterium
CCAGCGAGCAACTCGCCGAGCTGGCGCTGCGGCCCGGCGCCGCGCCGTTCGCGTTCAGCGACGACGAGGCTGCGTTGCTGGCGAGCGCGCCGGCGGCGGCGCAGGCGGTGCGCGCGTGAGGGCGAGCATGCCCGCCCTGCACCGGCAGCCGGCGAGGCCAGTCGCCGACCAGGCCGCCGGGCTGCGCCGCATGTTCGCGCAGCGCGGCGTGCGCGTGCTGCCGATTCTCGTACCGGAGGCGCGCTGCACGTCGCGCATGACGTGGCTGGCCTCGCTTGCGCGCGGCTTTGCCCGTGACGGCAGCCGCACGGTGGTCGTCGATGCGGCCCGCGTGCAGGTGGCCGCTGCCCTTGGGGTGCGCGCGCGCTACGAATTGCTGCACGCACTGCGCGGCGAGTGCAACGTGGCTGCGGTGCTACTGGATGCCGCCCCAGGGCTGGCGGTGATGCCCGCGGCGCGCGCCCTCGAGGAGGCGACGACGGCCGGCGCAACCCTGGCCGATCTGCTCGGGCCGACACTCCTCGCGGCGCGCCCTCTGGACCTCGCCCTGGTGCTACTTCCGGCGGCAGCGGCGGCGCTGCTGCCCGACGGCCCGGTGCTGGTGCCTGTGCAGCCGACCCGCGAGGACGTCGCGGCGGTGCTGGCGGAGATGCGCCGCGCCGGCGAAGGTGGAAGGCGCCTCGAATTCCACCTGCTTCTCCTTGGAATCGCGGCCAACGCCGGCACGACCCTGACCGAGCGGATCGCGGCCTGGATGGCCATGTGGTCGAAGGCTCGGATCACGCACGCGGCGGCGGCGCTGACGGCGGCCGACCTGGCGCGGGTGGTTCGCCTGGTGGAGACCTGGGAGCTGCCCCGCCTGCGCCATGACGCGGAGCGGTTGTCTTGAAGCGAGAGGCGTTCGTGTACAGCGCGCAGGGGCGGGTCGACAGCCACGACCAGGTTCGGCAGTACCTGCCGCTGGTGCGCCGCATCGCGCAGCAGCTGATCGCCAGGCTGCCGGCCAATGTCGAACTCGACGACATGGTCCAGGCTGGCGTGATGGGCCTGATCGACGCGGTCAGCCGGTTCGAAGAGTCGCAGGGGGTGGCCTTCGAGGCCTTCGCCACCAGCCGGATCCGCGGCGCCATGCTCGACGAGCTGCGCGCCGGCGACTGGCTGCCGCGGTCGGCGCGCAAGAGCCAGCGCGCCATCGAGGGTGCGGTGCAGCGTCTGGAAGGCCGCCTGAAGCGGGCGCCGACCGAAAGCGAGATCGCACGCGAACTGGGCATCAGCATCAACGACTACCAACGGATGCTCAACGACGCGCGTGGCGCGCAGCTCGTCCACCTTGACGACCTCGGGCCCGACGGCGATGAGGATTACCTGGAGAGGCACATCGCCGACGAGGGCGGCAACCCGCAGGCGCTGCTGCAGGACAAGCGCTTCCGGGTCGCCCTGGCGGCGGCGATCGACGACCTGCCAGAGCGCGAGAAGCTGGTGATGAGCTTGTACTACGAGCAGGACATGAACCTGAAGGAGATCGGCGCCGTCCTTGGCGTCACCGAGTCGCGCGTATGCCAGCTGCACAGCCAGGCGGTGGCGCGGCTTCGCGCCCGCCTTCGCAACTGGTAGCGCTCGACGCGCACGCGGCGCGCAAGCCGGACGTGCTACGGTGGAAACTCGGCTGACTGCAGCGGAATCGGTCGCGCCCGCGGGGCGCAGCGGTACTTCAGGCGAAGCGGCGCGCGCCCGTGACCGCGGCAGTGCTGCGCGGCGCCAAGGCGCCATCGGCGGCATACAGGTTGCCCTCGGCGCCGCCGAGCAGCGTGTCCAGCTGCGCGCGGCTGATGGCCAGGCGCTGCGCCAGCATCCCCGCGTGCGCGTCGTGGCGGCTGCGGGCGGCGCGCAACGCCTGCGCTAACTGCCGGCGCCGGGGCTGCGGCGCGATGCGCAACTCGGCTTTCAGTCGCGCCAGGACATCGACCCTGCGGCTGCAGGCGGCGTGTAGTCGATCCGCTTCGCCAGCGAGCAGGGCCTCGGCTTCCTCGCGCAGTGCCTGCGCGAGCTCATCCAGCAGGGGCGAGCCGGGGTCGGTGGCCGCAGCCATCGGTCACTTGCGGCCGAGCAGCTCGGCCACACTCGACAGCAGCCGCTCGGCAACCGCCTCGGCGTTGACGGTGTAGCGCCCCTCGGCAATTGCCTGCCGCACGGCGGCGACCTTCTCGGCGTTGAAGTCGCTGCTGGCGAACTGCGTCTCGAGCTGGCTCAGGCGCGCGGCCAGGTCCGACAGTTGCACCTTCTCCGACTCGGCCACCGACGGCTTGGCGGCGGCCGTACGCGCCTCGCCCCCCGCGACGATGCGCTCGGGCGGCAACGGTGGCGATGTGCTCGTGATCTTCATGGGGCCTCCAAGCGGCAATCCAGCGACTCTGATCGGTTTTCGACCGTGGACGGAGTGACTTTAGGGGCTGGGCTCACCGTGGTCAGCCGTAAATGCGGGATCCATCAGAACTGCACTTCGACGGTGCGACCGGGCCGCGCAATGCCGCTCAGGATCCTGCCGGAGTCGGTCCGGACGCGAACCAACTGACCATCCTGGGCGGCCGCCATGGCCACCGCGTCCGTCTGGATCGTGAATCCGCGCCCTTGGCCGAGCACCCGCACGGGGTCTCCCTGACTGATCACCAACGCTGCGCGCAGCGACGCCAGCGGCAGCGGCTGGCCGGCAGCGACGGGACGGGCCAGCACACGGCCGGCGATCTGCCCGAGGTCGGTGGCCACCCCCTGCGGCTCGCGCGTCCATTCGACCTCGGCGGTGACCAGGTCGTCGGCGTTGACCGGCTGCAGCGCCGCCAGCGGCCGGGCGGCCACCAGCGCCGGCCCGAAGACCCGCACGGTGACCGGCAGCAGCACCTGCCAGCTCGCGCCCTCGACACAGCGCACGCCCACGTGGCTGCGTCCCCAAAGGCGCACCCCGCTGGGCAGGAACGGCTCGACGCGGGCGCAGGGCGCCAGTTGCAGGCCGCTGGCCAGCGAGCCGACGGCTACCTCGAGCCGCACGTCGCCGCCGAGGGAGGCAGCCGCGACCGAGGCCTCGCGCTGCACGAACTGCTGCACCGTTTCGGCAGGCGCAACCTGCGCGCCGGCGGCGGCAGAGGCAGCAAGGAGGAGGAGCGGGAGCGCCGATTTCATGCCGGCTAGTTTGCCGGCGCGGGCATCACGCGAAGCGCCGAGATGCCGCGCGCAGGCGCGACTTATCGGGCGATCAGCTGCCGCCACGGTGCGAATAATCGGCAGCCGTCGGGAAAACTTTAGGGCGGGGCCCAGATGCTCGATCGGCTGACGCAGACACTGGATTTCAACGCCGCGGCGCTGCTGCTGCGATCGGAGCGGGCTCGGGTGCTGGCGGGCAACATGGCCAACGCCGACACGCCCAACTACCGGGCGCGCGACTTCAACTTCCGCCAGGCGCTCGAAAGCGCGACGGCGGCGTCGCCAGCGGCATCGGCCGCGCCGGCGGCGCGGACGCACGCGGCGCACCTGCCGGCCGCCAACGCCGTCGGCACACGTGCCCCGACCCTGCAGTACCGGATTCCGCCGCAGGCGGCGCTCGACGGCAACAGCGTCGACATGGACCTGGAGCGCGCAGCGTTCGCCGACAACTCGGTCCGCTTCGAGGCGGGCCTGCGGTTCATCAACGGCCAGATCCGCACGCTGAGCCTGGCCATCAACGGCCAGGGGCAGTAACGCCGCCGCGCCGGATGGCATGAGAAGGAGCCAGTAGCCATGTCGCTGTTCAAGGTGTTCGACGTCTCGGGATCCGCCGTCTCGGCGCAGAGCCAGCGCCTGAACGTGGTCGCCAGCAACCTCGCCAACGCCGACTCGGTGGCGGGCCCCGACGGCAAGCCGTACCGCGCGCGCCAGGTGGTGTTCCAGGCGCAGCCGCTCGACGCCGAAGCGACGGCCACGGGCGTGCGGGTGGCGCAGGTCGTCGAGGACGCTGCCGCGCCGCGCCGCGTCCACGACCCCTCGCATCCGCTCGCGGACGAGAGCGGCTACGTGACGATGAGCAACGTCAACGTGGTCGAGGAGATGGTCAACATGATCTCGGCGTCGCGCAGCTACCAGGCTAGCGTCGAGGTCATGAACACCGCCAAGGTGCTGCTGCAGAAGACGCTGCAGCTCGGCGGCTAAGGGGGCTGCGATGACGACGGCGACTTCGGTTTCGTCGCGGGACAACGCAGCGCTGCTGGCGCAGCTGAACGCACGCCCGGCGCGGGCGGAGGGCAGCGCCGCCGAGATCAACAACCGCTTCCTGAAGCTGCTCGTGGCGCAGATGAACAACCAGGATCCGCTCAACCCGCTCGACAACGCGCAGGTGACGACGCAGATGGCGCAGATCAGCACGGTCACCGGGATCAGCGACCTCGCAGCGACGGTCGGCAAGATGACGGCGCAGTTTTCCAGCCTGCAGGCGCTGCAGGCGGCGCAGCTGACGGGCCGCAGCGTGCTGGTCAACGGCAACGCGCTGACCGCGGGCGATGGGCCCGCCGTCGGCGGCGTGCAGCTGGCGGCGCCGGCCGACGGCGTGACGGTCGAGATCCGCGACGCGAATGGGATCACCGTGCGCACGCTGTCGCTCGGCGCCATGGCCGAGGGCCTGAACTCGTTCCGATGGGACGGCCTGAACGATGCCGGCCGCGCGGTTCCGGCCGGCCGCTACACCTTCAGCGCCCGCGCGTCCGCCGGCGGGCAGCCCGTTGCCGTGGAGCCGTTGGCGGCCGCGCGCGTCGAAGGCGTGCGCGTCAGCGGCGCTGACACGCAACTCGTCGTTTCGGGCTTGGGCCCCGTGCCCTTCGCCGACATCAAGCAAATCCTCTAACCGGAGCACGCCATGGGCTTTCAGCAGGGTCTGTCAGGACTGAACGTCGCCGCCAAGAATCTCGACGCGGTCGGCAACAACATCGCCAACTCGTCGACCATCGGCTACAAGGCCGCGCGGGCGGAGTTCGCGGACGTCTTTGCCAGTGCGGCCGGTGCCGCGGCCTCCAGCCAGATCGGCATCGGCGCCACCGTCGCCGCGGTGAAGCAGCAGTTCTCGCAGGGCAACATCACGGCCACGCAGAACCCGCTCGACGTCGCCATCAACGGTTCGGGCTTCTTCCGGCTGTCGAGCAACGGCGCCATTTCGTACTCGCGCAACGGCCAGTTCTCGCTCGACAAGAACGGCTTCATCGTCGCCAACGGTGGCGCGCGCCTGACGGGTTATGCGGCCGATGCGACCGGCAACGTCGTCCGCTCGACGCCGGTGGAACTGCGGGTGTCCTTCGCCGACCTGGCGCCGCAGGCGACGACCGACGTTCGCCTGTCGCTGAACCTGGATTCGCGGGCCGACATCATTGCGACCGCCTTCGACGCCACCGATCCCTCAACCTACAACTCGCCCACGGCGATGACGATCTTCGACTCGCAGGGCAACGCACACTCGTTGACGCTGTACTTCCGCAAGACGGCGTCGAACGCGTGGGATGTCTACGGCTCGCTCGATGGCACGGTGATCGGCAGCGGGCCGATTGGATCGATGAGCTTCAACGGCAGCGGCGCGCTGTCGGCCGACACGACCCTGTCGCTGAACGTGCCGCTCACCAACGGCGCCGACCCGCTGGACTTCGATGTCTTCTTCGCAGCCGACAAGGTGACGCAGTTCGGCGTCGACTTCGCCGTCAGCCACTTGCAGCAGGACGGCTACACCTCGGGGCGCCTGGTGGGCTTCTCCATCGGCAGCGACGGCACCGTCATGGGCCGCTACACCAACGGCCAGACGCGGGCGCAGGGGCAGATCGCGCTGGCCAACTTCACCAACCCGAACGGCCTGGCGCCGCAGGGGGGTAACCAGTGGGTCGAGACGGCGGACTCGGGCCAGCCGCTGCTGGGCCCGCCGGGCAGCGATCGCCTGGGCAGCCTGCAGTCCGGCGCGCTGGAGGATTCGAACGTCGATCTGACCGAGGAGCTGGTCAAGATGATCACCGCGCAGCGGATCTATCAGGCCAACGCGCAGACCATCCGCACCCAGGACCAGATCCTGCAGACGCTGGTCAATCTGCGTTGATGCGCTGACAGCCGGGCGCCGGCGGGTCAGATACCGCCACGCCCGGCGGAGACCCCGTCACTTTCGCGCGCCGATGGTTTTCCGCTGAGCCATGGACAAGCTGATCTACACCGCGATGTCCGGCGCCAAGCACCTGCTGCACCGGCAGGATGCGCTGGCGCAGAACCTCGCCAACGCCAGCACGACCGGCTACCGCGCCGACACGGTGGCGTTTCGCGCCGT
>CALGWX010000161.1 GCA_937936215.1 uncultured Burkholderiaceae bacterium
CTTTGCCTCGAATCGGGGTTAACCCGGAACAAGAACTCGATCAACGTCGCGGCGAAGAACGTCGCCGATTTCGCGATCGCGTCGGTGCTCTTCTGGCTGGTTGGCTTCGGTCTCATGTTCGGGCCCACGTGGGGTGGCGCCGTCGGCACCGGCCTCTTTGGCGTTCTCGATCAGCTGCCGAGGCAGGCCGGGCTGCTTGCGTTCGTGTTTTTCCAGGTGATGTTCTGCGCCACGGCAACGACCATCGTGGCCGGGGCGGTCGCCGAGCGCATGCGCTTCGGCGCCTACCTCGGGGTTGCCGCGCTTGTGTCAGCTTTGATCTACCCCGTGTTTGGCCACTGGGCCTGGGGCGGGGCGTGGGGGCTGAGCGAGGCGGGCTGGCTGGCCAGGCTTGGCTTCGTCGACTTTGCGGGTTCGACGGTCGTTCACGGCGTCGGCGGTTGGGTGGCTTTTGTGGCAGTGCTGCTGGTGGGCCCACGGTCAGGCCGCTTTCGGGAAGGCGAGACGCCGCGCGTCATTCCCGCTGGCAACCTGCCGGTCGCGATGCTGGGATCGCTGCTGCTCGCGTTTGGCTGGCTGGGCTTCAATGGTGGCAGCACGCTCGCCTTCGATGAGCGAGTTCCCGGTGTGCTCGTGCACACGACGCTTGCCGCCGCCGCCGGCTGCATCACCGGGCTCCTGGCAGGCCGTCTGTGGCATGGCTACTACGAGATCATGTATGCGATCAACGGCCTCATTGCGGGTCTCGTCGCGATCACCGCCGCTGCCCACGCCGTCTCGCCTTTGGCATCTCTCCTGATTGGCGCCGTCGGGGCTGTCGCCATGGCCTGGTGCAGCGAGAAGCTGCTGCAATGGCGTATTGACGACGCGGTGGGCGCCATCCCCGCCCACCTGGCGGCCGGTGTCTGGGGCACGCTCGCCGTGGGCCTTTTCGGCGATCCGGAGCGGCTCGGAACCGGGCTGTCGCGGCTGGAGCAGCTCGGTGTACAGACGCTGGGTATCGTTGTCTGCGCGCTTTGGTGCACTGCCGTCACCTGGCTCGTGATGCGAACGTGGCGCCGCAGCGGCGGGCTGCGCGTGGATTCGGAGTCCGAGCGCATCGGGCTGAATGTGGCCGAACACGGTGCCCGCACGGAGTTGATCGATCTTCTCGAGGCGATGGAGCACCAGCGCAAGAGCGGCGACCTGCGTCAGCGCGTTCCCGAGGAGCCGTACACCGAAATCGGGCAGATCGCAAGCGCCTATAACCGCGTGATCAGTGCGCTCGACCAGGCGACTCAGCAAACGCTGGCGATCCTGCGCGACATGCGCGACGGCGTGCTCACCTACACGCGCGGCGGCCTGGTCACGAGCCTGAATCCGGGGGCCGAGAGGCTGCTCGGCGTCGCGGCAAGCCGGGCGATCGGGCGACCGCTGTCCGAGCTGCTACAACGCGCTGGCTGCTCGCAGCCGCCCGGCGCCGATCGGCTGTGCCGCGCGGGAGCTCAGTTGGAGCTGCGGATTATGCGTCCGCGTGAACCGCGCCGCTTTCTCGAGCTCAGCGTGAGCGAGACGCAGGGCGACGGCGGGGTGCAGTACAGCGGCACGCTGCGCGACACCAGCGACCGCAAGCAGGTCGAGCAGCAGCTGCAGCGCGAGCGGGACATTGCGCAGGTGACACTGGCCTCGATCGGCAACGGCGTGATCACGACGGACGAAGCGGGCAACGTGCAGTACATGAATGCCGTTGCGGAGGGGCTGACCGGATGGTCGGCGAAGGAGGCACGTGGCCGGCCCGTCAGCCTCGTCTACGAGCTTCGCGACGAGGCCAGCGGCGAGCCGCTGCCCAACCCGGTGCGGGAGGCGCTGCACCGCGGCCAAGCGGTGCCGCGCCAAGGCCACGCCGTGCTGCGCCAGCGGCAGGGCGGCAGCGTGCCGGTCCACGACACGGCCGCGCCGATCCGGTCGCGGGAGGGCTTTCTGATCGGTGCCGTGCTGGTGTTCCACGATATGACGCTCACGCTGAGCCTGGCGCATGAACTGACCCACCAGGCCTCGCACGACGCCCTGACCGGGGCGCCGAACCGGCGCGAGTTCGAGCGGCGGCTGGACGAACTGCTCAAGCAGAGCACCGAGCCCGGCCGCGACCATGTCGTCTGCTTTCTCGACCTGGACCAGTTCAAGGTGGTCAATGACACCTGCGGCCATGTGGCGGGAGATGAGCTTTTGCGCCAAGTGACCCAACTGGTGCGCGATTTGATGCGGGCAGGCGACACGCTCGCTCGCCTGGGCGGCGACGAGTTCGGCCTGATCCTGCAGGCCTGCCCGCTGGAGAACGCCGTTCAGATCGCCGAGCGTATTCGCGAGGCGATCGCGGACTTTCGCTTTGCGTGGGCGGGCCGCTCGTTCGCGATTGGCGTGTCGATCGGCATCGTGCCGAGCGGCTACGCCGGTCACGAACTGAGCGCCCTGCTGGCGGCCGCCGACGCAGCCTGCTACGCGGCCAAGGAGGGGGGGCGCAACCGCGTGCACGTCTTCCAGCCCAACGACAGCCAGGTTCTGGAACAGCGCGGCCAGCGGCAGTGGGTCGCGCGACTTCAGGCGGCGCTGGACGCGGACCGCCTCCGGCTGTACGTGCAGCCGGTCGTCCCTCTGCGCGAGGGCAGCCAGGAGCCCGTGTACCACGAGATCCTGGTCCGTCTCCATGAGGACGGGCAGATCTACCCGCCGGGCGCGTTCCTCCCCGCAGCCGAGCGCTATGGACTGATGCCGCGTATCGATCAGTGGGTCGTGCACAACACGCTGGCGTGGCTCGGCGACCGGCTGCGCGAGAACGGACGGATCGAGGGCATTTACGCGATCAACCTGTCGGGCGCCTCGCTGTCAGACGAGCGCTTCCGCGCCGCCCTGCGTGGCCGACTGGAGCGGCTGAAACTGCCACCCGGCGTGCTGTGCTTCGAGATCACCGAGACCGCGGCCGTGGTGAATCTGTCCAAAGTCATCGATTTCATAGAGGAGGTGAAGGCGCTCGGCTGCCTGTTCTCGCTCGATGACTTCGGCAGTGGCCTGTCGTCATTCGCCTACCTGAAGAATCTGCCCGTCGACTTCCTGAAGATCGACGGTAGTTTCGTCAAGGACATCGCCGAGGACCCGATGGACCTGGCGATGGTGCAGGCGATCAACGCGGTCGGCCACGTGATGGGGCTGAAGACGATCGCGGAATACGTGGCGAGCGAAGCGATCCTGAAGCGGCTGCGCGAGATCGGTGTCGACTACGGTCAGGGATACCACCTCGGCAAGCCAACGCCGCTGCTCGAAAAAGGGGCGGTCCACTTGATGCCACGGTGACCGCGGTGGCGCGGTGATTGCGCGAGGCCGCTGCTAAAGGCGGTGGCACTGGTGCCGATCGATGATTATCGCCGCTGACCTCGCAACGATCGCGCCCGCCTTGCCCTGAGCGTCGGTCCGCACAACCGCTTGCCCCATGGACACCGCATCGACCTTCTGGCTGGGCCGCCAGCCCATCCTTGACCTGACGGGCAACACCGTCGCCTACGAACTGCTGTTCCGTTCCAGCGCCACGGGTGGCGCCGTGGTGACCGACGACCGCACTGCGACGGCGACGGTCATCAGCCATGCCTTCAGCGAGCTTGGGCTGGCCTCGGTGCTCGGCACCTGCCGCGGCTACATCAACTTCGACGCCGCGCTGCTGATGTCGGACGTGGTGGAGCTGCTTCCGCCCGAGCGGACGATGATCGAACTGCTGGAAAGCGTCGAGCTGACGCCGGCGGTCGTCGAGCGCTGCCGCGAGCTGAACGCGCGCGGTTTTTCATTCGCGCTCGACGACGTCGAGCAGCTCGATGAGACGCACGCGCCGATCCTGCCGTTTGTCGACGTCGTCAAGGTAGACGTGAAGGCGACGCCGGCGCAGGCGTTGCCGGGGCTGGTCGGGCGGCTGAGGCAGCTGCCGCGCCGGGTCAAGCCGCTGGCGGAGAAGGTGGACACCGGCGAGCAGGCCGAGTTCTGCCGGCAGATCGGTTTCGAGCTCTTCCAGGGCTACTTCTTCGCGCGTCCCGTCGTGCTGCAGGGCCGGCGCACCGACCCTTCGCGCCGCGTCCTGCTGCGCCTGTTGCAGCAGTCGCTGGCCGACGCCGACACCGCCGAGATCGAGGCGACGTTCCGGCAGGCGCCGGAACTCAGCTACAAGCTGATGCGCCTGGTGAACTCGGTCGGCATCGGCATCCCCAGCGAGATCCGCTCGCTGACGCACGCGCTGATGATGCTCGGCCGGCGGCCGCTGCAGCGCTGGCTGCAGGTGCTGCTGTTCGCGCATCACAGTGCGGGCGACTTTCCGAGCCCGCTGCTGCAGATGGCGGCGGCGCGCGGCCGGCTGCTGGAGTTGCTGGCGGAGCGCTGCGACGAGCCGCCGGAGGCCTGCGACCAGGCCTTCATGACGGGCATCCTGTCGTTGCTCGACACTCTGCTGCAGACGCCGATGGCGGAGATCCTCAACGACATCGCCCTGCCGCCGTCGGTGCGGGATGCCCTGTTGGAGCGCCGCGGCGCGCTCGGCCAGAAGCTGCGGCTGGCGGAAGCGCTCGAGCAGGCCGACGACGCGCAGGTTGCGCGCCTGCTCGACGCGCACGGCCTGTGCTCGACCGCGGACCTGCCGGCGCTGCAGATCGCGGCGTTGGGCTGGTCGACAGAGTTGGGGATCGTTCGGCACCGAGCCTGACTCCTCGCGGTGGCCCGCCGCGGGTTGCCGCTAGCCTCGGCAACCCGCCGCGGGTTGCCGCGAGCCTCGGCGGTCGGACAGTTGCTTGCCGAACCAACGCGATCGACGCGCCGCGCGCGGCTCCGGCGCTTGTCGTGGGGGTCGATTCCCCACGGGGCTATCGCGACGGCGAGGGGTCGCTTGGCCTCGACCCTGGCCGTCGGTCGACCGGACGGATCCCTTCACGCGATGCTTTGGATTGGGGGAGGCATGCCAGCATCCCACTGTCGCTGCCGCTGCGGCTGCGCGCAGACCGCTTCCAGGCTCGTACGACGGGCCTCGCGCCCCGCGACGGCGCCAGGCTTACTTCAGCGGCGCTTTTGCTTGCCGATAACCGATTGCTGACAACGCCGCACCGACGACACCGCAGCGCATGGCGATGACGCGCATCACGGCTGGGCCGGTCTCTACGGCGGCGCGGTGGTGGCGCTGATCTTGATCGCGTTCGCGGTGATCATCGGGTGCGTGCACGCCGCGTTCATCGTCAGGCTGGTCGGCGACCGCGGACGCATCGACGCACGGGCATCCCATCGACAGCGCGTTGCTCCTTGTCGAGCGGCGGCGCGATACGGCCGAAGCCTGGCCCGTCCTCGGCCTGCTGTTGGCGCTGGCCGTGGTCGAATCGCTGCGCCGGGTGCCGACCCCGCGCGCCGATCCGGTGAGCGAGGACGTCGGCGCGACATGAAGGCCGCCGTCGCACGCGTCGGCGCGCTGCAGAGATCGCGGCTGATCAGCGGCTTCGTGATGAACTGCTTCCAGGCGCCGCAACTGTTTGTTCTGCTGCAGGTGGCGCTCGAGTTCTTCGAGTTCTTTTTCGACGGGCACATCCTGCGCGAGCCGTGATGGCGCGGGCTGGCGCCGTGCCCGCCGACGCGAGGCGTGCTTGGAGCCCGCCGCTGCCGAGCAAGGCGTCCGCCAGACGCCCCCTTATTGGGCGACGTCGCCGCCCGCAATGGCGCGCTACGGCCAGTAGGTCGCGTTTTACGCCGAGGCGGCGGGGGTGGCCGCGTGTTATGTTCCGCGGCCGCCCGCCTGCGGCATCGCATCGATCACGCCGGGCAAATGACCTCCACCGACTCGACGGCCGCCTCGCGGCCGACCTTCTTCCCTCCAGCCCCCGACTTGCGGCGCGCGGGGCAGGCGCTGGCGCTCGCGCTCGGTGTCTCCATGGCCACGGCGGTGCGGGCACAGCCGGTGGAGCCGTCTTGGACGCAGCGGGCGCTGTCGGCGATCAACGCGTCCTCGCCGGTCGGCATGGTGCCGGCCGAGCAGCGGCAATCCGGCGCCTTGGGCTGGTTTGGCGACGCCTGGGACGGCAGCAAGCGCATCTTTCGCGACGGGCGCACGGACTTCGTGCTGCCGCTGTACTCGTGGCATCCGGCCTTCGCCTACCCGAACCGCGACGCGCAGAACCACTACTCGTGGGGCGCCGGGGTGGCGCGCACGCTGATCGACGAGCGGGACAACGAGCGCATCGTCTACGCGCTCGCTTTCAGCGACTCGCACTACGACCTGCAGGTCATGGCTGGCTATGGCTGGCTGGCGCGCTGGCCGCTGTTCGCCGGCCTCAAGGGTGGGCTCGGCTACACGGTGTTCGTCGCCGCTCGCTCGGATGCCAACTACATCCCGTTTCCGGGCATCCTGCCGCTGGCGGGCATCGGCACCGACCGCGTGATGTTCTATGGCAGCTGGATTGCCTTTTCCGACGTGCTGTTCGTTTTCGCGCGGATCTCGCTGCCGCTGGGCGAGGCAGGCCCGGCGCCGTTCGAGGCTGCGGGCGGCGCCCGACGCAACCTGATCTATGGCGCTGGCGCCTATGTCAACACCGACGCGTCGGGCATCGACACGGTGTCTTCCGGCAATGGCTGGGCGCCGATGCTGGGCTACCGGCGTTACCTGTCCGACAGCGTGGCGCTCGACGTCTCGGCGTGGCGAGCCAATTTCACGCTGGACTGGAACGGCGCGCGGCTTGGCAGCTTCGACTTCACGCCGGTGACGGCGGCGCTGCAGTACCACCTGCCGTCGTACCGCGGCTTTCGCATGTACGCAGGCCTCGGCGCGGCGTACAACCGGGTCAGCAAGGCGCAGATGCCCGGCTACGCGCTGGAGCGGACGCACTTCGCGCCCGTGGTGCAGGCCGGGGTCGACTTCGCGGTGAGCGACTCGGTGGTCATCACGGCCGGGCTGGGGGCCAACTTCTCGCGCAATCGCCTGACCCAGAACGGCGCCGGCCTCGGCACGGTGCAGCTTTCGCCGGTCGCCTTCAGCCTGGGCATCGGGCTGACGTTCTGACGGCGCGGGCGGTCGGATGGAGCGCGACGCGATGGCCGCGATCAGCGCCGAGCGCTGGCTGCAGCGGCTCGCGGAGTTGAGTCTGCGCCAGGGCCTCGCCATCGGCACGCTGCTCGGCGGCGCGCGCGCCGACCTCGACCTGCTGCTCGC
>CALGWX010000162.1 GCA_937936215.1 uncultured Burkholderiaceae bacterium
TGCCACGAGACCGGCACGCGCAGCCGATCGCTTTGCAGCCTCCTACCCGATGGCCGGGCGGCGCGGCGCGTACGCCCAGCGGCCCTGCCAGGCCGCGAGCACCGCATTCGGGTACGCCTCGCGGCCGCGGCTGCCGTTGTAGCGCCCGAGCGCCAGGAAGAGATCGCCCTGCTCGATGTCCAGATAGTGGCGCAGGATCACGCAGCCGTAGCGCAGGTTGGCGCGCATGTCGAAGAGCTTGCGCGGGTCGCCGTCGCCGATCACTTCGGTCCAGAACGGCATCACCTGCATATAGCCGCGGGCGCCGGCGACCGACACCGCGTACTTGCGGAAGTTGCTCTCGACCTGGATCAGCCCCAGCACGAGTTGGCGGTCGAGGCCGGCGCGGATTGCCTCGTAGTCCAGCGTGCGCAGGAACTCGACGCGCTCCCGATAGTCCGGCTTGTTGCGCAGCAGGCGGCCGGACATCTCGTTCAGCCAGTCGATGAAGGCGATCCGCTCGGCGATGTCGTCGAACCGCCGCTGCGGCGGCGCGCTGTCGGCGATGCGCGCGGCGAGCGCCGCGCGCACCGCGTCGGCCATCGGCTCGTAGATCTGTGCGCCCCCGCGCGCCGGCAGCGGCAGGGCCGTCAGCGCCGGCGCCGCCAGCGCGGCGAGAAGCCGGCGCCGCGAGCGGTCAGGCGCGGCCGGCAGCGACCTGTCGCGCAACGAACTCGAATGCATCCGTCAGCGGCACGGCGTGTGGCTTCAGGTCGCGCCGGTGCGCGTACTCCAGCTGCCCGGCTTTCAGGCCCCGCTCGCCGATCGTGACCCGGTGCGGCACGCCGATCAGTTCCCAGTCGGCGAACATCGAGCCGGGGCGCTCGCCGCGATCGTCGAGGATCACGTCGATCCCCGCCGCCTCTAGCGCGTCGTGCAACTGGTCGGCGACCTGTCGCACCTGCTCGGACTGCCGGTAGTTGACCGGGCAGATCACTACCGAAAACGGCGCGATCGGCTCCGGCCAGATGATGCCGCGCTCGTCGTGGTTCTGCTCGATCGCCGCGCCCAGCAGGCGGGTAACGCCGATGCCGTAGCAACCCATCACCATCGGCCGCTGCTGGCCGGACTCGTCGGTATAGGTAAGCCGCATCGACTCGGCGTAAGGCAGGCCGGCGAAGACATGGCCGACCTCGATGCCGCGCTGGATCGCCAGTACACCCTTGCCATCGGGCGAGGGGTCGCCGGCCACCACGTTGCGCAGGTCGGCCACCTGGTCCGGCTCCGGCAGATCGCGGCCCCAGTTGACCCCGGCCAGGTGGTAGTCCTCCTCGTTGGCGCCGCAGACGAAATCGCTCATGCGGGCGACGGTGCGGTCGGCGACGACCTTGACCGGCTTGCGTGTGCCGATCGGGCCGAGGTAGCCCGGCCGGCAGCCGAAGGTGGCGCGGATCTCCGCCTCGGTGGCGAAACGGAAGCCTTCCTTCAGCCCCGGTACCTTGCCGGCCTTGACCTCGTTCAGTTCGTGATCGCCGCGCACCAGCAGCAGCCAGATCTCGGTGTCCGTGATCGCTCCGCTCGCGTCCTTGCGATCGACCGCCAACACGATCGACTTGACGGTGCGCGCGAGCGGCAGGCCGAGCAGTTCCGCGACGTCCTCGCAGGTCTCCTTGCCGGGCGTGGGCAGCTTGCGCATCGTCTCCTGCGGCGGCTGCCGCTCGGCCAGCAGGGGCAGTGCCTCCGCCATCTCGATGTTGGCGGCGTAGTCCGACGTCGGGCAGTAGGCGATCGCGTCCTCGCCGGTGTCGGCGATCACCTGGAACTCGTGGCTCGCCTGCCCGCCGATGTTGCCGGTGTCGGCGGCCACGGCGCGGAACTTCAGCCCCATGCGCCTGAAGATACGCTCGTACGCCTCGTACATAGCGCGGTAGCTTGCCATGCCGCCAGCGTCGTCGCGGTCGAAGGAATAAGCGTCCTTCATCGTGAACTCGCGGCCGCGCATCAGCCCGAAGCGGGGGCGTCGTTCGTCGCGGAACTTGGTCTGGATGTGATACAGGTTGACCGGCAGCTGCTTGTAGCTCTTGACCTGCTCGCGAACGATGTCAGCGATGACCTCTTCGGAGGTCGGCTGGATGACGAAGTCGCGCTCGTGGCGGTCCTTCAGCCGCGCCAGCTCCGGGCCCATCTTGTACCAGCGGCCGGATTCCATCCAGAGCTCGGCAGGCTGCACCACCGGCATCAGCAGCTCGATGGCGCCGGCCCGGTTCATCTCCTCGCGGATGATCCGCTCGATCTTGCGGATCGAGCGCAGCCCGATTGGCAGGTAGCTGTAAATGCCGGCGGCGAGCTTCTTGATCATGCCGGCCCGCACCATCAGCCGGTGGCTCACCACCTCGGCGTCGGCCGGCGCCTCCTTGAGGGTGGCTAGGAAGAAAGCAGAGGCGCGCATGGCGAAGACCGTGCGCGCACGCGCACGTAAGTTGCGGTCATATAATGGTTTCAAATGATACGGCGTCAGGTGTTCGCATGCTGGACAAGGAAGGCTATCGCCCGAATGTCGGCATCATCCTGCTCAACCAGCGCAACGAGGTCTTCTGGGGCAAACGGGTAAGGCAGCATTCGTGGCAGTTCCCGCAGGGCGGGATCAAGTACGGCGAGTCGCCCGAGCAGGCGATGTACCGCGAGCTGTACGAGGAGGTCGGCCTCCGCGCCGAGCATGTCCGGATCGTCGCCCGCACCCGTGACTGGCTGCGCTACGACGTGCCCGAGCAGTGGATGCGGCGCGAGCTGCGCGGCCATTATCGAGGCCAGAAGCAGATCTGGTACCTGTTGCGGCTGATTGCACGCGACTGCGAGGTCTGCCTGCGGCGGTCGGAAAAGCCGGAGTTCGACGCGTGGCGTTGGCATCCCTACTGGGTGCCGCTCGAGGCGGTGGTCGAGTTCAAGCGCGAGGTCTATCAGCAGGCGCTGACCGAGTTGTCGCGCTACGTCTTCCGCCACCCTCGTCGCCGGGGCGGGCGCGGCGCGGCGGCGTATTCGCCCGCGCGGTCCGCCGCGGCCGCCGTCGAGGGCAGCGAGCCCATCGACGACCCGGTGGCCGACGCCGCCACCCTCAGAGAATGACCAGGTTGTCGCGGTGAATCAGCTCGCGCTCCTCGACGAAGCCCAGCACCGCTTCGATCTCCGAGCTCGGGCGGCGGGCGATGCGCTGCGTCTGCTCACTGCTGTAATTGGCGAGTCCGCGCGCCACCTCGCGCCGGTCCGGCCCGAGGCAGGTGATGACATCGCCGCGTGAAAACTCGCCCTGCACCTCGATCACGCCGATCGGCAGCAGACTCTTGCCTTCGGCGACCAAGGCCCGCACCGCGCCTTCGTCGATCACCACCCGGCCCTTGACCTGCAGGTGATCGGCGAGCCACTGCTTGCGCGCGGTCAGCACTTCGGTCGAGGCGAGCAGCTGCGTGCCGAGGCGTTCGCCCCGCGCCAGCCGCACCAGCACGTCTTTCTCTCGGCCGCTGGCGATCACCGTGTGCGCGCCGCTGCGGGCAGCGCGCTTGGCGGCGAGCACCTTGGTGATCATGCCGCCGCGCGCGATCTGGCTGCCGGTGCCGCCGGCGATCGCTTCCAGGTGCGGATCGCCGGCGCGGACTTCGGCCAACAGGGTGGCCGTCGGGTCGCGGCGCGGATCGGCGCTGTAAAGCCCGGCCTGGTCGGTCAGGATCACCAGGACCTCCGCCTCGACGAGATTGGCCGTCAGCGCCGCCAGCGTATCGTTGTCGCCGAACTTGATCTCATCGGTGACCACGGTGTCGTTCTCGTTGATCACAGGAACGACGCCGAAGTCGAGCAGCGTATAAAGGGTGGAGCGGGCATTGAGGTACCGGGCGCGGTCGGCCAGATCCGCATGCGTCAGCAGGATCTGCGCGGAGCGGATGCCCAGCGCCCCAAACGCGCTCTCGTAGGCCTGCGCCAGACCCATCTGTCCGACGGCGGCCGCGGCCTGCAGCTCGTGCACCTCGCGCGGCCGGCGCGCCCAGCCTAGCCGCTGCATCCCCTCCGCAATGGCGCCACTGCTGACCAGCAGCACCTGCTTGCCTTCGGCGCGCAACGCCGCAATCTGCGCTGCCCAATGGGCGATGGCCTCGCGGTCCAGGCCTCGCCCTTCGTTGGTGACGAGGCTGCTGCCGACCTTGACGACCAGGCGCCGCGCCGATTTGACCGCCGCGAACCCGTTCATGCTGCACTCCCCGCAGCGAGTTCCGCATCGGCGTTAGTCGCCTTGCCACTGCCGGCCTCCTTCGCGCTCAGGTAGCGGTAGATGGCCAGCATCAGCTCGCGGCAGCCTTCGCCCGTGGCGGCCGAGACGAAGTAGATCGGAGCGCGGCTGCGTGTGCGGCGGCGGAACTCGGCCGCCAGCCAATGGCGACGATCGGTGTCGGTGAGGTCGATCTTGTTGAAAACGATCCAGCGCGGCTTGCGGGCAAGCGCCGGGTCGTACTTGCGCAATTCGCCCACCAGCGCCTTAGCCTGCGCCACCGGATCCACGCCGGCGTCGGCGGGTGCGGCGTCGATCACGTGAAGGAGCAGGCGCGTGCGGCTCAAGTGGCGAAGGAAGCGGTGGCCGAGCCCCGCGCCCTCGGCCGCCCCCTCGATCAGACCGGGCACATCCGCAATCACGAAGCTGCCGTGCGCGCCGACGCGCACCACGCCGAGGTGAGGGTGCAGGGTGGTGAAGGGATAGTCAGCCACCTTCGGCCGCGCATTCGACACGGCAGCGATCAATGTCGACTTGCCCGCGTTGGGCAGGCCAAAGAGGCCCACGTCGGCGAGCACCTTCAGCTCGAGGCGCAGGAAGCGATGCTCGCCCGGCTGACCCAACGTCCTCTGGCGCGGCGCGCGGTTGGTGCTCGACTTGAAGTGGAGATTGCCCAGGCCCCCCGCCCCGCCCTTGGCGAGCAGCGCCCGGGCGCCGTCCGTTCTCAGGTCGGCAATCACCTGGCCGGTTTCCTCGTCGATGAACACGGTGCCCACCGGCACCCGAAGCTCGACGTCCTTGCCCGCCGCGCCATAGCAGTCCGAGCCGCGGCCGTGCTCGCCGTTGCCAGCGGCGATGCGGCGCTGGTAGCGATACTCGATCAGCGTGTTGAAGTTGTGGTCGGCCACCGCCCAAACGCTGCCGCCGCGGCCGCCGTCGCCGCCGTCGGGTCCGCCCTTGGGGATGAATTTTTCGCGACGAAACGAAGCGCAGCCGTCACCGCCACGGCCGGCCTGCACTTCGATGCGCACTTCGTCGACGAACTTCATGATGAAAAAAGAAAAAACCCTGCCGGCCGCGGGCAGGGTCTTCGTTCGCAAACCGCCGGCGTGCCGCCGGCGGAGCAACGGCGACTAGTGCGTCGTCACCACCCGCACCGTGCGCCGGTTCAGCGCACCGCGAACCTCGAACTTCACCTGCCCGTCGGCCAGCGCGAAAAGCGAGTGATCGCGGCCCATGCCGACGTTGTCGCCGGGGTGAAACTGGGTGCCGCGCTGGCGCACGATGATCTGGCCGGCGCGGATCGACTCGCCGCCAAAGACCTTCACCCCGAGACGCTTGGCCTGTGAGTCGCGGCCGTTGCGCGATGATCCGCCTGCCTTTTTGTGTGCCATGAGCGTGTCCCTGCCCGAATCCGGTTTGTCCTAAGGATGAGTCCTAGGCGATCGAGTCAATGCGGATCTCGGTGAAGTTCTGCCGATGACCCGCGTGCTTCTGAAAATGCTTCCGGCGGCGCATCTTGAAGATGGTCACTTTCGGGTGCCGACCCTGCCGCAGCACGGTCGCCTTCACCGATGCGCCAGCCACCAGCGGGGTGCCGACGCGCACATCGCCGTCGTTGCCGACCGCAAGCACTTGGTCGAACGTCACCTCCGTGCCGGGCTCGGCCTCGATTGTCTCCACCTTGATCGCTTGCCCAGGAGCCACTCGATACTGTTTGCCGCCGGTCTTAATCACCGCATACATCGAATCCACCTCTTACGGTTTCCCGTGCCCGCCCATCGCAGCGCCAAGCGGGCTGCCCTCGCACCACTCCACGGCATCAGCTCTGGCATCGCCGATGCATTCAAGCTGGCGTCGCGAAAAAGCTCACAATTATCAGGGCCGCAGGCGGCGATGTCAAACTGCGGCTTATTGCAGCGAGCACACGCGCGCGCCTCCGCGGCCCGTACCGACGCGGGTCGGCGCCCGTAGGCCGCCACCTATAATTCATCGCATCGCTCTCGATCGTGACGGCCAACTTTGAACTCGCTGGCGCCCTCGGCCACCGTCCCCGTTGCCCCGTTGAAGCGGATCCTTGCACCCGTTGCCGAGGATCTGGTCGCGGTCGATCTCGAGATCCGCGCCAGGCTGGCGTCCGACGTCGCGCTCATCGGCACCGTGGCCGACTACATCATCGCCGCTGGCGGCAAGCGGCTGCGGCCTGCGATCCTGCTGCTGTTGGCGCGCG
>CALGWX010000163.1 GCA_937936215.1 uncultured Burkholderiaceae bacterium
ACCGAGCGGCTGCTGCCGCTGATGTGGGAATGGGTGCAGAACGGCTTCGAGCTGGACCTGCCGTCGCGCTCGGACCTGATCGTGCCGTTCTTCAAGAACTTTGCCTACCCGATGGGCGTATTCGGCTTCGTGATCCTTTCGTACTTCGTGATCGTCGGCACCAGTAACGCGGTGAACCTCACCGACGGGCTCGACGGCCTAGCTATCCTGCCGGCGTCGATGATCGGGGCGGCGCTCGGCATCTTCGCCTACGTGATCGGCCGCGCCGACTTCTCGCGCTACCTGCTGTTTCCGTACATCCCGGGCGCCGGAGAGGTGGCGATCGTCTGCGCCGCGATCGCCGGCGCGGGCCTGGCCTTCCTCTGGTTCAACGCCTATCCGGCGCAGGTGTTCATGGGCGACGTTGGCGCCCTCGCGCTAGGCGCCGCGCTTGGCACGATCGCCGTCATCACGCGGCAGGAGATCGTGCTCTTCATCATGGGCGGCGTGTTCGTCGCCGAGACGGTGTCGGTGATGCTGCAGGTGGGCTACTTCAGGCTCACCGGCGGCAAGCGCATCTTCCGCATGGCGCCGCTGCACCACCACTTCGAGCTCTCGGGGTGGAAAGAGAACCAGGTCGTCGTGCGGTTCTGGATCATCACCATCATGCTGGTGCTGGTCGGCCTGTCGACGCTGAAGATCCGATGAACAGGCACGAGCACGACGGCGGATTCGGGACGAGGCTCATGCGGCGCCAGCCGCGTGAAGCTCGCGCAGCGAGCGGCCGAGGCCAGAACCCACACGTGCGGTTCTGGATCATCACCATCATGCGGGTGCTAGTCGGCCTGTCGACGCTGAAGATCCGATGATCGACGTGGCGGGACAGACGGTGCTGGTCCTGGGCCTCGGCGCCTCGGGGCTGGCGATGGCGCGCGCGCTCGTCGCTGGCGGGGCCGCGGTCCGCGTCGCCGACACCCGCGCTGAGCCGCCGATGCTTCCCTCGCTGCGCGCCGAGCTGCCGCAGGTGGCGTTTTCCGCCGGCGAGTTCGCGTCGCCGCTGCTGGAAGGCGCCTCGATGCTGGCGATCTCGCCGGGGCTGTCGCCGACGCATTCGGCGGCGGCGCCGCTGGTGGCGGCGGCGAGGAAGGCCGGCATCGACGTCGTCGGCGAGATCGAGCTGTTCGCCCGCGCGCTGGCCCGGCTGAAGGCCGAGCGCGGCTATGCGCCGCGCGTGGTCGGCGTGACCGGGACCAACGGCAAGACCACCACCGCGCGGCTGGCGGGTCTGCTGATCGAAAGCACGGGCCGCAGCGTGGCGGTGGCCGGCAACATCGCCCCGACCGCGTTGGACAGTCTGCGCGAGCGGCTGGCCGCCGACCGGCTGCCGGACACTTGGGTGCTGGAACTGTCGAGCTTCCAGCTGGCGACGACGCGGTCGCTGGTCTGCGACGCCGCCACAGTGCTGAACGTCACCCAGGACCACCTCGACTGGCACGGCAGCTTCGAGGCCTATGCGAAGACCAAGGGGCGCATCTTCGGCCCGCGCACCGTGCAGGTGCTCAACCGCGACGACCCGGTCGTGATGGCGATGGCGAAGAAAGGCTCGCGGGTGGCGACGTTCCGCCTGCAGCCGCCGGCGCAGGCCGACGAGTACGGGCTGGTGAGCGAAGGCGGCATCACCTGGCTCGCCTATGCCGAGGATCTCGCGCAGGGGCATCGCCGCCGCCGCGCCGAAGGCGAGGCACCGGCCGAGGCCGAGTCACTCTACGTGCATCGGCTGATGCCGGCCGAGGCGCTCGCCATCCGCGGCCGGCACAACGCCGGCAACGCGCTGGCCGCGCTCGCCTTGGCGCGCGCGATCGGCTGCCCGCTGGCGCCGATGCTGCACGCGCTGCGCAACTACCGCGGCGAGCCGCACCGCGTGCAGTTGATCGCCACCGTCGGCGGCGTGCCCTACTACGACGACAGCAAGGGCACCAACGTCGGCGCCACCGTGGCCGCGCTCGACGGTCTGGCCGCCGAGGGGCTGCGGCTGGTGGTGATCCTCGGCGGTGACGGCAAGGGTCAGGATTTCACGCCGCTGGCGGCACCCCTGGCGCGATCGGCGCGGGCGGTGGTGGTGATCGGGCGCGACGCCGAGGCGATCGCGCAGGTGCTGGGGCCGGCCCCCTATCCGCTGCTGCGCGCCGACTCGCTGCCGCAGGCGGTCGAGATCGCCGCCGCGCAGGCGCGCGCGGGCGATGCCGTGCTGCTGTCGCCGGCGTGCGCCAGCCTCGACATGTTCCGCGACTACGTGCACCGCGCCGAGGTTTTCGCCGAGACGGTGCGCGCACTGGCGCGGCGGGAGGGCCAGCCGTGCTGAGCGCGCTGCGGCGCCGCCTCGCCGGCCGGCGCGACGACGCGGCCCTGCCGGTGCGCCACGGCGGCGGGCTGCTAGCGCTCGGCGGGCCGGTAACGCCGCGTGTTGGCAGCGCCGATGACGAGCGCATCGACACGCCGCTGCTGCTGGTGGCCGCCGCACTGGTGCTGCTGGGCGTGGTGATGGTCTATTCGGCGTCGATCACGCTCGCCGACTCGCCGCGCTACAAGGTCACGCCGACGCACTTCCTGGTGCGGCACCTGTTCGCCATCGCGGTGGCAATGGCCTGCGCCGTGGCCGCGTTCTCGGTGCCGATGGCGCGCTGGCAGAAGCTGGCGCCGGTGGCGTTCCTGGTGGCGCTGGCGCTGCTGGTGGTGCTGCTGCTGCCGGGGGTGGGCACCGGCGCGCTGGGCGCCAAACGCTGGATCCCGCTCGGCGTCTTCAACCTGCAGCCGTCGGAGCTGATGAAGCTCGCCTGCGTGCTGTACGCGGCCAGCTTCACGGTGCGTAAGCAGGAAGTCATGCACAGCCTGAAGCGCGGCTTCCTGCCGATCGGGCTGGTGATGCTCGCCGTCGGCCTGCTGCTGCAGCTGCAGCCGGACCTCGGCGCGTTCCTGGTGATCGTCGCCATCGCCATGGGGATCCTGTTCCTGGGCGGGCTCAACGGCCGGCTGTTCGTCGCCATCACGCTGTTGCTGGCGGCGGGCCTGGCGGCGCTGGTCTGGTTCTTCCCCTTCCGGCGCGACCGCATCTTTGCTTACCTGGACCCGTGGTCGGCCGAGCACGTGCTGAACAAGGGGTACCAGCTGACGCACTCGCTGATCGCCTTTGGCCGCGGCGAACTGTTCGGCGTCGGCCTCGGCGGCAGCGTCGAGAAGCTGCACTACCTGACCGAGGCGCACACCGACTTCATCGTCGCCGTCATCGCCGAGGAGCTCGGCCTCGTCGCCGTGGTGGCGGTGATCGTCGCTTTCTACTGGCTGACCAAGCGCGCCTTCGAGATCGGCCGCCAGGCCGTGGCCCTGGAGCGCACCTTTGCCGGCCTGGTGGCGCAGGGCATTGGCATCTGGCTCGGCGTGCAGTCGTTCATCAACATCGGTGTGGCCAGCGGCCTGCTGCCGACCAAGGGCCTGACGCTGCCGCTGGTGAGCTACGGCGGCTCGGCGATGCTGTCGACGATCGTCGCCATCGCCCTCCTGCTGCGGGTGGATTATGAAAACAGGGTTCTCATGCGCGGAGGCCGCGCATGAGAACACTGTTTGGTCGCAGGCTGACCTCGGCGCCAGCCGAGGTCAAGTTCGGCGTAGCCGAACGGCCGAAGACAAAACACGTGGCCGCGGAGCGGCCGCTGCGCGACAGGCCGCGCATGAGAACCCTGTTTGGTCGCAGGCTCACTTCGGCGTCAGCCGAAGTTAAGTTCGCGCAGCCGAACGGCCGGAGACAAGACAGTCGGCCGCGGAGCGGCCCAATGCGCGGAGGCCGCGCATGAGCCACCTGGTCGTCGTCGCTGCCGGCACCGGCGGGCACGTGATGCCGGGGCTCGCGGTGGCCGAGGCGCTTCGCCGCCGCGGCTGGACGGTGTCGTGGCTGGGCACGCGCGCCGGCATGGAGCGCCGGCTCGTCGAGCCGCACGGCATCGCCTTCGATGCGATCGATTTCTCCAGCCTGCGCGGCAAGGGGCTGGGCACGCTGATGCTCGGCGGCTTTCGGCTGCTGCGCGCGATCTGGCAAAGCCGCGCCGTGCTGCGCGCCCGCCGGCCGTCGGTCGTGTTTTCCACCGGTGGCTATGTCGCCGTACCGGCGGGGCTGGCCGCTTCGACGGTGAACGCGCCGCTGGCGCTACTGAACGCCGACGCAGCGCCGCTGCTGTCGACGAGGATGCTGCGCTCGCTCGCCTCGGCGGTGTTCTGCGGCTTCGACGGCGCGGCGGCGAAGCTCGCCGGCGAGCGGGGGCTGGTCACCGGCAACCCGGTGCGCGAGGAAATCGCGCGGCTTGCGCCGCCGGCGCAGCGCTATGCGGCGCGCAGCGGGCCGCTGACGGTGCTCGTCATCGGCGGCAGCCTTGGCGCGAAGGTGCTCAACGAGACGCTGCCGGCGGCGCTGGCGCGGCTGCCGCTTACCGCGCGACCGCGCGTCGTGCACCAGTGCGGCGCCGCGCACGAGGCGGCCACCCGCGCCGCCTACGCGGCCGCCGGCGTCGACGCCGAGGTGCTGCCCTTCATCGACGACATGCCGCGGCGCTATGCCGACGCCGACGTGGTGATCTGCCGCGCTGGGGCGATCACGGTCACCGAACTGGCGGCGGCCGGCGTGGGTTCGATCCTGGTGCCGCTGGTGGTTTCGACGACCTCGCACCAGCGCACCAACGCCGAGTTCCTGGCTGCGCACGGCGCCGCGATCCACCTGCCGCAGGACGCACTCACCGCCGAGCGCGTGGCGCAGCTTCTCGGCGAACTCACTCGCGAGCGGCTGACAAAGATGGCCGAGGCCGCG
>CALGWX010000164.1 GCA_937936215.1 uncultured Burkholderiaceae bacterium
TCCTGGTACCAGGCGAGGCATTGCGGATTGGCCATCGCGTCCGGGTTGGCCACTTTCTCCAGCGGCTGGCCGAGCAGCAGGCGCTTGATCGGCACTTCCATCTTCTTGCCGGTCAACGTGCGCGGCACCTCCGGCGCCGGCACGATCTCGTTGGGCACGTGGTGCGGCGACAGCGCCGTGCGGATCGCCTGCTTCAGCCGCTGCACGAGCGCCTCGTCGAGCTTGGCGCCTTTAGCCAGCACGACGAATAGCGTCATCCAAGACTCGCGGCCGAGGTACTCGACGTCGACGACGAGACTGTCGACCACCTCGGGCTCGGCCTCGACGACGCGATACAGGTCGGCTGTGCCCATGCGGATGCCCTGGCGGTTGATCGTCGCGTCCGACCGGCCGAAGATCACCGCGCCGCCGCGCGGCGTGATCCGTACCCAGTCGCCGTGCCGCCAGACGCCCGGGTACATGTCGAAGTAGCTCTCGTGCAGCCGCAGGCCGTAAGAGTCGCCCCAGAGGTACAGCGGCATCGACGGCAGCGGCGCCGTGCAGACCAGTTCGCCGACCTCGTCATGCAGCGGCTTGCCGGCCTCGTCGAATGCGTGCACGGCCGCGCCCAGGCAGCGGCACTGCATCTCGCCCGCGTACACCGGCAGCATCGGGTTGCCGCCGACGAAGGCGCTGGCGATGTCGGTGCCGCCGGAGATCGGGTTGATCCACAGGTCGGGGCGCACGTGGCGCTGGATCCACGCGTAGGCTTCCGGCGGCAGCGGCGATCCGGTCGAGCCGAGCATGGCCAGACGCGACAGGTCGGCGATGCGCGCCGGCTCAATGCCCGCCTTCATGCAGCTAGTGAAGAACGCCGCCCCGGCGCCGAACGAGGTCACGCCCGCCTCATCGACGAAGCGCCACAGCCGGCCGAGGTCGGGCCAGCCCGGGCTGCCGTCGTACAAGGCAACGGTTGCGCCCAGCAGCAGGCCGCCCACCTGCACGTTCCACATGATCCACCCCGTGCTGGAGTACCAGTGGAAAACGTCGCCGGCGCGCAGGTTGCAGTGCAGGCCGAGCAGCTTCAGGTGCTCGACGATGATCCCCCCGTGGCCGTGCACGAGGGCCTTGGGCAGTCCCGTGGTGCCGGAGGAGTACACGACCCACAGTGGATGGTCGAACGGTAGCGACTCGATCCGCAGCGGCGCCGGCCGAGCGAGCAGTTCATCCCAGCGATGGCGCGCGGCCGCGGCCGGCGGCGCATCGGCGTCTTCAGCAGGCGCGGCGACATGCACCCAATGCCGCACGCTGGGCAGCGCGGCCAGAAGTTCGCGCACCACCTCGCCGCGGTCGTGGCGCTTGCCGCCATACCGATACGCGGTCACGGCGAACAGCACCTTGGGCTCGATCTGGCGAAAGCGGTCGAGCACCGCCACGGGCCCCATCTCCGGCGCGCACAGCGACCAGATCGCGCCCACGCTCGCCGCCGCGAGGAAGGCGACCACCGCCTGCGGACCATTGGGTAGGTAGGCGGCGACGCGGTCGCCGGGCCCGACGCCGAGCTCGCGCAGCGCCGCGGCCACGCTGCCCACCTGCCGCCTCAGGTCGGCCCACGACACTTCGGCGATCGGCGCGCCCTCGGAGGCGTAGCGGATCGCCGGACCGCCGCTCCTCGCGTGGCGAAAGACCTGTTGCGCGTAGTTCAGCCGGGTGCCCTCGAACCAGCGCGCACCGGGCAGGCGCGGCTCGCTCAACACCGAGCCGATTGGCGCCTCCGAGTGCAGGCCGAAGAACTCCCAGATCGAGCGCCAGAAATCGGGTGGCTGCTCGACCGACCAGCGCCACAGCGCGTCGTAGCCCTCGAAGCGCAGGCCACGATGCCTGCGGAGCCAACGCTGGTACCTCGCAAGGACGCTTGCCGCCGCGAATCGCGCTGTCGGCGCCCAGATCGGCTGCGGTGTTGTGTCGCCCACGAGGCTCGCCATCGCTCGTTCACCGGGGTGGATACCGTAGCACCGCTGCCCCGACGGCGGACACATCGACTTCGGCAAGCATCGCCAGGCTTGCCGCCTGCCCAGCCCGACGCATGGGTCGACGCCTGCGCGTGACCCATGTCGCGGGCGCGCGATGCCGCACCGCGGCAAGGATTCGGCCGAACGAATGGCGCGAACGCGGCAACCTCGTTCATCCCCCGTTCATTCGCGTGCCGCAAACTCTTTGCTATGTCGTTATCCGCGATGTGTCTGCTGGCCAGGCGCCCACCCGCTTAGGCTGGCCACGGTCGTCGATTCGACCTCCTTTTTCAGCGGAAGAACGTATGCGCCTGCAGTACGTCGCCTGCGATGAGATCCTGCCCCGCGACGACAGCAGCCACCCGCCGCAGGACGTCGAGGCGCTGGCGGCCGACATCCGCGCCCACGGCATCCTCCGTCCACTGCTGCTGCGGCCGACGCCACAGGGCTACGTGATCGTGCACGGCGAGCGGCGCTGGCAGGCGGCGCGGCGGGCCGGCCTGCAGCGCGTGCCGGCGATCCTGGTGCAGGACTTCCCCTGGACGGGCCTCACCGCCGGGAACGCCATCAGCCCCGCTGGGCTCGACGCCTGATTCGGCACCTGGCTGCGCAGAGGCTGTAAGAAAGCATCGCAAGCAGCCCAAGGTCGCGGCGAGCCGAGGAGCGAGGCCGCAAGGCGGCGGACGGCGAGCCGCTCGGCCGCGAGATCGCGACACGAATCCGATGCGTTCGCTCCCTTTCATGGCGCTTGCGCCGCCGCCGCAAGCTCCGCCCGCAGCGCCTCAACCGCCGCCTGCATGCGGCGCCAGTGGGAGCCTTCCCAGTAGATCCGCCCGCAGCCGGCACACGCCATGAATCGCTGGTGCGCCGCGCGCACGTTGGGCGGCAGGTGCGCGGCGACCGCGGCGGGATCGACCGGCACCAGCGGCGCGTTGCACCGCAGGCAGCGCGAGAACGGCCGCAGGCTGCGCCCGAGGTCGAGCCGCGCCACGACCTCGCGCCACTGCTCGT